>NZ_JAUBPI010000051.1:13202-44369 GCF_036700645.1 Microcoleus sp. S36b_A4
CGGAAACTCCCAGTGCGTCGATCGAGAACGCCCCGAGTTCCGACACTGCCGAGACAACCGACTTTCCCAGCACTGACCAGCCTCAGTCGGCTGCTAAAAAGTCCAAAGAACCGAAAAATCCTACCGCTGGCGAATCGGAAACTCCCAGTGCGTCGATCGAGAACGCCCCGAGTTCCGACACTGCCGAGACAACCGACTTTCCCAGCACTGACAAGCCTCCAGCGGCTGCTAAAAAGCCCGCAGCCAAGGCCGAAGGCGACAAGCCCCCAGCTAAAGCTAAAAAGGAAAAAGCACCTGCTGTTGAAGACAAGCCCTTTGCGGAATTTATTCAACAAGATTATTTGCCCGCTTTGCAAACGGCTTTGACTAAGCAGGGCGTTAAGGATTTAGAGGTGAGTTTTACCAAGCAAAAATTTCCCGTTTTTGGCATGAGTTCCGCCGGGGATTGCTGGCAGGTAATTGGTAAATTCCAAGAAGGAGAGCGCCAATTTAACCTATATTTCCCTCAAGAAAATATTCAAAGTCAAAGAGCATTTTCCTGCGCGGAAAATAAGACCAAAACCAGCACTTTAGAGCCTTTTTTGATAGATGAGCGCAAGGTAACACTAGACCTCATGGTGTTTGGCGTCGTCCAGCGACTTAACGCTCAAAAATGGTTAAATCTTAATTAGTCATTAGTCATTAGTTATTAGTCGTTAGTGGCTTGTCTTCGGGGACGTACTAATGAGTGTCAGGGCGGGTTAATTGTAATATAAACTTTACCCCTCGCCCCATCTCTAATTTTGCCCCGACTGACTCAGAAGTGAGAAATCATAGCTAATGACTATTGACTAATGACTATTGACTAATGACAGATTTTCTTCGGATTTAGTCAAAAAATTGCGAGCTTGCATAATCCCGTAAAGGTTAACATCGGTTTCTAACAAACAAGCATGACCGCTGTTAGCCAGCAGCACCATTTCAGCTTTGGGAATTACCTTGACTAAAAGCTTCGCTTCTACTAGGGAAGGCAGCAGCCGATCTGCACCGCTAGCAATTACTAGCGTCGGCTGTTTGATGCCGCGCAACTGATTTTCGTCAACATTAAACGATCGCACTAACGCCAATCTCCACACAGACGTATTTTGCGGTACTGCTTGCATCGCTTCTAGCAAAGCTCGTCGATCGTCGCGCCCAATCTTTCCTAATGATGCTAATATCGGCAATAAACCGATTACCGACAGCGGATAAAGGTTTGCCGGCAGCCACTGAGTCAGGTACGATCCCCACTGCACCCAAGGCTGCTGTCGAAACGAAGAAGCTGGATTGACTAATATTAATCGATCGCACAATTTAGGAGCTTCTAAAACAGTTTTCATCGCTAAACAGCCCCCAAATGACTCGCCACACAGATAAACCGGCCGTTTCGGCTTACCCGCTTGCTTTTCTGCTTCAATTAAGGCAATTGTTTCGCTAACCAGTACCTCCCAACTAGCCATGTCGTCAGCCGGTATAGCTAAGCAGCGAATGTCGAAATGATTAGCTAATTTAGGAATTTGCGACCGCAGCAGCAAACCGCCCCCGTCCATACCGGGCAGAAATACAAATAAAGGGCGCTCTGGTTTCGGCGGTTTGGGGGTTAGGAAACGAACCTTATTGTTAGCATTTGCCATGATTCAAGTCAATCGATTTAGATTTTGGATTTTAGATTTTAGATTGGAAATCTGACACCAGACAACAGTCAACAGTCAACAAACTTACAAACTTACAAACAACCTCGTTGGAGTAATTCTGCAATTTCCCCCTGACAGTGATTTGTGAGTTCAGCAACAACAGCTTTGGCTTTTTTGCCTCGATATTGCTGCTGTCGATCGACAGTAATCCAGTAAGGCCGACCGATTAAAACATTAACTCGCTGATAAATTATCACAGGATGCCACCCCGATCGATCGAACAGCGGTTCCGAAGGATCAAACAAACTCAACAACTTGAGCGGTACACCCGATCGTACTGAGTGTTCTTCAAAAGAACTAATCGCCACCGGCAAAACCGCCAAATCCCGCACCGGCGCCCGCAAAGCCAAATGAGCAAATCCCCGCTGAAACTTCCCCACAGTATTCGGCCCAGTAAGCTTCACCATCGGTTCTGCACCCTCTGGAAACACCCCCACCATCTCCCCGCTTTGCAGCAGCGCTGTCGCTTGAGAGAAAAAATGCTGCTGTCGGTGTTCCGGTGCTTCCAAGGGAAAAGCGCCGAAAGTCGTGACCACTTCCCTCATCACCGGAACTTGACCCATGTAATGATGACACGCAAAGCGGATCGATCGACCCAAAGCCGCCGTCAGCAGCACAGGATCTAAGAAACTCCGGTGATTGCTCACCACCAGCACCGGACTCTCCTGGGGAATCCGGTCTTCGCGGTACATAAACATCTGCGTTCCCAAACCAGCCAGGAAACAGCGCGAAATCAGCAATTTGCTCTCTGAAGACATGGGCGAAAGACAGGTGCGACGCTATAAAGGTTGATTCCATTTCCACGCAGCTTAACATTACTTTACCAAGTCAGGGCTCCCTCAAAAAGTATACTTTCCCATCTACCTGGGCTTTATAGTTCAGGACGCATGGGATAGTCAGACACTGAGTTTTTTCAATAAAAATTGCATTCGCTCCTTGAATACCGATCGAAAAAACCGAGCTTCTTTGGTATAGCAACTCCTCAGACAATTGTGGTGTAAACTAAGAACGATCTTTTTTGTTGCAGAGCGATCGGACCACTCATGGCAAAACCCTACAGCTACGATCTACGCCAGAAAGTCATTCCAGCAATCAAGCTCGATTGCTTAAAAATTATTGCCCTATGGCTAAAGCGACAAGACCAAAAAGGAAGTTTTCTAGCTTGGTTGCCAATAGCTACTGCTCTACTTGTGCCTTCCCTGACTTTGACAAACCCAGCTTTTGCCGCCAACCCGGAACACATCAAGCAACTGTTAGAAACAAAACAGTGCAAAGGTTGCGATTTAACAAACGCTCAATTAAGGGGTGCGAGTCTGGAGGGGGCTAATTTGGCAGGAGCTAACTTAGAAAATGTATATTTGTACAAAGCTAATCTTGTCAATGCTAATCTTAGCGGTGCTAATGTCAGATCGGCTGACTTAGGAGATGTCAACATGAAAGGAATTAACCTGAGCGGTGCTGACTTGACAGATACCAATCTTAAAGGCAACGATATGACGGGCGCTAACTTAGAAAATGCCAACTTATCTAAAGCTATTTTAAAATGTAATAAAACAACTCGAACTAGACTGACTTATGCTAACCTCAAAAAAGCTAACTTGACTAAGGCAGATCTCAAGGGAGTATCGCTTATAGGTGCAAATCTCGCAGATGCCAATCTTAGCGAGGCAAATCTGAGTCCTGACAGTTATCGTGCGGGGAACATAATCTATATTTCTCCTGCCTATCTCAGCGGTGCTAACTTGAGAAACGCCAATCTTAACAAGGCTACGTTAAATCGCGCTAATTTATATAGAGCTAATTTAAATAATGCCATTTTAACTAACGCTAGGCTGAATGATGTTAATTTATATAGAGCTAATTTGAATAATGCCATTTTAACTAATGCTAGTCTTAGTTATTCTAACTTGGAAATGGCTCAATTAACGGGAGCAGATCTAACGAAGGCTTCTCTAAGGATGACCAACATGGAAGGAGCAAATTTAATTAAGGCTAACCTCAGTAATGCCGATCTTGTGAAGTCCAAACTTGTTGATGCTAACCTAACAAATGCTATTTTAAAATCAGCCAGATTGGTAGATATCAACATGAGTAGAGCTAACTTAATGGGGGCCGACCTCAGCGGTGCGGAAATGCGTAAAAATAACCTCTGTGATGTCACAATGCCAGATGGCACAAAAACTAAAGAAGGTTGTGGCAACTGATATCGAGCTCTAACTGTCGCCAAAAGAGAAAAGTTAAGTTGATTCATTTGATTTGAACTTGGATGGAACAATGCCGATCTTCGCCCAAAAGTCGAATTCGTAAACAGCTAGATGAGTGTGATTACTTACCCCCTGCGATCGCAGATGTCTTACGCCTTGCGTCCTAACACGGGCGGTTGCTATATTGAGGGAAAGCAACAATTTATAAAGTCTTGTTGCGACTTCTGTAAAAATGCTTAAAATAGCCCCCAAACCAAGCTAGGGTAGCTAAACTGATAAATCTACAGTGGGGACTGACGCACTGTCAAAGTATTTTTGCACAAGTCTTAATAGCAATCTCGCCAGGAGCAAAATGAATAATATCCAAAACTATCGCCTTAAATGTACCCTCACCTTTGGCGACATTTACGGTCAAATCATTGTTTGGCTGATAGTCATCTTCCTAAGTCTAGCGTCGGCACTCGCCTTGTGGAGTAGCGCCCGCCAAATCTTCGCCTTGGCTACCGTCGGCTTGATTTTAGTGCTGTCTCTCCCCTTCTTGCTGTTTGCTTTCGTTACAACTCTGCTAAATAACATTGAAGTGCTTGCCGTAGAACCCGGTACGGAACCTCAACCTTCTGCAACGGGAAATCAGTCGCTTCAGAACCCTGCCGAAAGCGCCGGCTAGTCCAATGTGAAATTTTGATTTAACTTTTGATTTTCCATTCAAATCAAAAGTTAAAAAACTTCCTGCGCTTTTGGTAGGAAGTTTTTTTTTGCGTCACCATAAGTTGAGAACAACACTCAAAATAATTCAAAAAAATGCTAGAACACGACGTAATCATTGTAGGCGGCGGTTTAGCAGGTTGCCGCGCCGCAGTAGAAATTGCCCGGACTGACCCCAGTTTAAAGGTAGCTGTCGTCGCCAAAACTCACCCAATTCGATCGCACTCTGTCGCAGCCCAAGGCGGCATGGCCTCCAGCCTCCAAAATGTCGATCCCGAAGACAGTTGGAAAGCCCACGCCTTCGACACAGTAAAAGGTTCAGACTATTTAGCCGACCAAGACGCGGTAGAAATCCTCACCCGCGAAGCGCCCGGTGTAGTCATAGATTTAGAACACATGGGAGTCCTCTTTTCCCGCCTCCCAGACGGCAGAATTGCCCAGCGCGCTTTCGGCGGACATTCCCACCGCCGCACCTGCTACGCCGCCGACAAAACTGGTCACGCCATCCTCCACGAATTAGTCAACAATCTGCGCCGCTGCGGAGTTCACATCTATCAGGAGTGGTATGTCACGCGCCTGATTTTGGAAGAAGGCCAAGCCAAGGGCGTAGTTATGTACAGCCTGCTAGACGGTCAAATTGAGGTTGTCCGTGCTAAGGCGGTGATGTTTGCTACGGGGGGTTACGGCCGAGTTTACAATACCACGTCGAACGATTACGCCTCCACTGGAGACGGTTTGGCGATGACGGCTTTAGCTGGATTGCCGCTGGAAGATATGGAATTCGTACAGTTTCACCCGACTGGTTTGTATCCCGTGGGAGTGTTGATTTCCGAGGCTGTGCGGGGCGAAGGCGCTTATTTGATTAATTCAGAGGGCGATCGATTTATGGC
This sequence comes from Microcoleus sp. S36b_A4, assembly GCF_036700645.1. NCBI lineage: Bacteria > Bacillati > Cyanobacteriota > Cyanophyceae > Oscillatoriales > Microcoleaceae > Microcoleus > Microcoleus sp. S36b_A4. Next base: position 18,714 of record NZ_JAUBPI010000051.1, read on the forward strand.
CAATTATGCCCCGTCGCGGATGGAATTAGCGCCCAGAGATATCACTTCGCGGTCAATTTCCATAGAAATTCGCGCCGGCCGAGGGATTAATGTTGATGGTAGTGCCGGCGGCCCCTTTATCTATCTGGATTTGCGGCACATGGGACGCGAAAAAATCATGAGCAAAATTCCTTTTGCTTGGGAAGAAGCCCACCGTTTGTTAGGAATTGATGCCGTAAATCAGCCGATGCCCGTGCGCCCTACAGTTCACTATTCAATGGGGGGAATTCCTACTAATGTTAGCGGGCAAGTTCGCAGCAGTCCTGACAGTTTAGTAGACGGTTTCTTTGCAGCGGGCGAAGCAGCTTGCGTGTCGGTTCACGGCGCCAACCGTTTGGGCAGCAATTCGCTTTTAGAATGCGTCGTTTACGGCAAAGTTACTGGGGCAACCATAGCACAATTCGTGCAAAATCGCAAGTTGCCTACAGTAGACGAACAGCGTTATATTATGGAAGCAAAAGAGCAAATTCAGGCACTTGTAGAGCGTCCAGGAAAATACCGCATCAATCAAATCCGGCAGCAGTATCAAGATACTATGACTGAGTATTGTGGTGTATTTCGTAGTGCCGAATTGATGCAGGAAGGTTTAAAAAAATTGGAGGATTTAGAGCGACAATATGAGGAGGTTTACTTAGACGATAAAGGCAAGTTGTGGAATACGGAAATTGTGGAAGCTTTGGAGTTGCGGAGTTTGATAATTGTCGGAAAAATGATTTTAACTTCTGCTTTGAACCGTCAGGAAAGTCGGGGAGCTCATTCGCGGGAAGATTTTACTGAGCGCGATGACGGGAATTTTTTGAAGCATACAATGGCGTATTATTCGCCGGCGGGGATTGATTTGGCTTATATGCCCGTGGCGATTACGATGTTTGAGCCACAGGAACGTAAATACTAGAAGCTAGTTTGAAATCCTTGTTCCCGTGCTGAACTTGGGAACAAGGAAAACCTTACACACAGCAGAAGTTAAAAATGCTAGGATATAATAAAATTGGCTAAAATAAATAAAAAATATTTTGGTTACAATGAAAATAATCTGGTAATTTACTGAACAATAACTATGAGTAAAACAGCACATACATCTCAATTCCAGCAAGCTCTTGAAGCTGTAGAAATTTTATCATTAGAAGATCAAGCCATGCTTCTAGATATTCTTCAGAATCGTCTGCGACAACAGCGACGAAATGAATTACTCAAGGAAGTGGCAGAAGTTCGTCAAGAGTATGCTGAGGGCAATGTTAAATTTGGGTCGGTAGCCGATTTTATGGCGGAGTTGGATGATTGATGAAAATTGGTTGTGGTTGGACTCCCAAATTGACAGGAGATTTATCGGGTATCTGGTCGTGTTCCATAGATTATGATTATCGGATTTTATTTGAGTTTGCGATCGATCCAGAAGATGAGGAGGAAGCGATTTTATTGCTCAAAATGGGTCCTCATGATGAAGTCTATTAAGACCGATCGCCCTTTTCCCCAATTCTCTCTCACTATCTCACTCTCCAGCATTCTCCGTCACTTCCTCCACAGATAAACTTAACGCCTCCGCCACCTGTTCGGCACTCAAACCCATTCCCAACAACCGGGGAATTGCATCCCTTCTTGCCTGAAATTCAGCTTGTCGTGCCTGTTCTGCACTCTCGGCCCTTTCGCGCTGTTGTGCCCCTCGCAATCTCTCTAATTCTGCTCTTTCATCGCCAATCAACAGCAAATTACCTTCCTCGTCCCACCAGCGCAGCCAAAGCATGGTTTGATTTTGATAACTGCCTTGCCAAAGTCCCAATTCTATGCCTAAAGATGAAATGGGAAAATGACCGCGTTGATTGAGTTCTAACAGTTGATAATACCCCTCCATCAACCGATAAACTTCTAATCGACCGCTGTTAATTTCATAGATGCCGTAATAGGGAATTCGCATCACCTGTTCGTACACCCAAAACTTTCCCGGTTTCGTTATTACCCCTTCATCCGTGCGAGATAAAGGAGTACGATCGCGCTCTTCATCACCGTTCCCGCTCGCAAATTCCAAAGCAATTAACGGTGCTATGTGTTCCCGCCACAGCACGTAGGAACGGCGAATTTGACCGTCTAAATTAGGAGGTACATTGGGAACATAAAACCAATCAGGAGCTTCTGCACCTTTTTCCGGCGGCTCGGTTTCTCGCCAGTAAATGCCGCAGTCTTGACCGATCGCATATTGTCCGTCAGGATGCCGCTCCTGCAAAATTTGCCCGATCGAATCTGTTAAAATTAAACTTTGCGGATGCTCCTGAAAATTTTTCACAAAAGTACCGTCTGACTCTGGTAATTGAGTGTGGTCGGGAAAAGCAGGAGGTAGAACAACGCTGTCAACGCTTTGGGTCATAATTCCCTCCGAGGTCTTACCTAATTGGTAATTAGTAATTAGTAATTGGTAATCGGTAACAGGATGCTGGGCGCGAGGACTTATAAACCAGGTTTCGACCTGTATCTGTCGTCGTTCAACCAAGATTTATCTTAGAAACCCGATTTCTTTTCGTAAGTCCTGCGTAATTAGGAATAAAGCGAGTAGTTTTGAGTTTAAAGTATTAAGTTTTTAACTTAATACTTTTTCACTGACAACTCAAAACTCTTTTACTTAAAACTTTCCTTAAGGTTTCGGTAGCGCGCCTTCAGGACTAGGAGAAGCAGCCGGTTGGGGAGTCGTCGTAGCCGCAGGAGAAGGCGAAGGAGTGCCACTAGCTAACTGATTAATTTGGTCTTTATAGTTAGGAGGAGCTAACTCAGTAGCTCGATCAAACAGCGTTTTTGCCTCATCTGTTTTGCCCTGTTCCTTCAGCACGATCGCCTTTCCTAAAGTCGGGCGAAAATCTTTGGGATTAGCCTTAGCAGATTCGTCGTAAATTGCGATCGCCTCCTCGTAGCGCTTCTGCACAGCATAAACCTGTCCCAAAATCAACTGCACTGAAGTTACATCCACACTTTCCGGTTTCGCCAAATTTGCAGCCGGAGCAGCCTTCAGTGTATCTTGCAGCAGTCCGATCGCAGCTTCCGGCCGCTGCTGCACCAGCAGCAAATTCACCAACCCCTGCAAAGCCTTAATTTCCCCAGGCTTAGACGCTAAAATTGACCGATAAGCCTGAGCAGCCCCTTCGCGATCGCCCGTGCGTTCCTTAGCCTGAGCCAGCAAAATCCCGTATTCAGTAGTCTCAGGATTCAGCGCAGCCAACTTTTCCAAAGGAGCGATCGCATCCTTAATGTCGCCCACTCCTTGGCCGATCAACTCCAGTCGCACCTGCAACAATCCCCGCAAAGCCGTTACGTTGTCAGGTTCCCGCTGCAAAACCAATTCGTACCCCCTAGCCTGAGCTTGCAGCAACTCTGATTGCTTCTCCCCAGACTGCGCCGTTTGAGTAGGCGTTGGAGTTGACTGACTTTGCGCTTGGCTGGCCTGGAGAATACTGTTTAAAATTGGCACAAGGGAAAATCCCAAAAAAGCGATGAGCGACAGCACCACCACGACAGTAATCAACCCACGACGCTTGTTTGCTTTTTCCATAATTCAACTATCCCAGCTTAAAATCTACTATTTTCTAAGAATTCAGGCATTGCCGGGGGGCATCTGCCATTTAGCTCGATCCATGCAACCATAAAAGTTCTTAACTTCAAAGTCCGAATGGACAAAGCAGCCTTTTACTTGCAGCTAATATGGTAACAGACCCACAACTCCATGCTAGCTAAACAATTTTGGACACTCAGACCCGCAGCCCCAAGGACTGCGGTGTCTGTCCAATTTAGTCTGGTCAAGCTAAAAATTACCGAAAATATGGCGGATCAGGCCGTTAGGTAATTGGATTAAGTAAAATAGGCAAGCTGAATATCCTAAATGCTATTAGCCAGCAACTCCAGCTCAGCGCGATCGGCGATCGATCGGTCAGCAACTCCCAAAGTCCTTGCTCGCAAGGATTTTAGCAGTCAGCGAACTGATCGGCACTCGTAGCGTTGAAAGTTGGCGTTGACGGGTCACAACCAGACCTCCGGGCGCAAGCCCGCCTGTCAGGTGCTAGTAGTTTTTAAAGCAGTTTCTTCAGTTTATTCCTAATTTCCCTTAAGGGATGTGTCTCCGCTGCAAGGAGTTTTTATGAACCCCTCTCCCAACCGGTCTTCCAAATCGTCCAAATCTACTTCAAATCGCAAGGATCAGCCGAGCGAACTGGCCGTCAATCCGCCTACAGATACAGATTCCATTCCTGAGACACCAGACGAAAGTCCGGTGCCTTCGGCGTTGGCTGCAGATGTTGACCAAAATCAACCGCCAACGCCAACAGACGCCCCAGCGTCCAAGGATAAGCTGCAACGACCACGCTACAGTTCTGCCCTCGACAAGGACAAAACAAAGCCACCAGACCAGGCCAGCAATGCTCCTGCACCCTCTGAGCAAGCAGCACCTTCGGAAGCTGTCAGCGATCCGACACCGCTAGCAGTCGCACCGCCGGCAAACGCCGAGCCTGCCGCTAACGAAAGTCAGGCCCATGAGGACATACCCTCGGTCATGCGCCAACATCCGATTCCCCCGCCCAGCGAACCCAGACAGTACCGAGCTGTTGGTTTGGTGCGGGGCCGCTACACGCAATCAGAAGAGCAATTCACCCGGGGTATGCTGATAGCTGCCGACGGAACTGCCATCGATGCAGTTTTGCTGGGTAGAGTCATGAGTTTAGTCAAAAATCACCTGGATCTGGAACAAGAACACCTGTGGGTGGTCTATCCCCGCACCAGGCAAGAAGACGGCAACTTGCACGCCCAGATTATGGGGGTTTGGGAGCCGGAAACGCTCAAGAAACCTCCCGAACCTTCCTCTGATGAGGAAAATCAGGAAGCAGGGGAGATTGAGGCTAGTGACGAAGCATCGACCGCATCTTTGCCTCCCTCGGAACCTGATGTTGAAGATGGCTATTTTTCGATTAGAGGTGAGGTGATTTATCAATCCCAAGACCAAGAAAAGTATGTCATCGTCAAAATCAAGCAAGCTCCCCGCAAGAATGACGACAAGATGAAGTTTTTTAAACTGAAACTCAAGGGAGATTTAGCAACAAAAGCGATCGGGTTTTTTTGGGATTTCCACGTCAAATTGAAAGCGGACAGTCTGATGATTGAGCAGGCTAATAATATTGGTGCCCTGCCGATTAAAAAGCGGAAATTCCCCCCCGGCAGCAAGCCACCCGGTGGCTTCAAAGGAGGAGGGAAGCGTCCGTTTACTCCTAGGCCCAGCGGTGACGGTACTCCTGTAGGGCGTCCTACCATCAAGTCAGCAGCAGCAGCACCGCCTGCCCCCAAAGCACCTCTTCCTAAGCCGGTTAAGAAGCCTAAGCCGATCGAGGAATGAACCAATTTTAGATTTTAGATTTTAGATTTTAAATTAGTCTGTCCAAGACTAATTTACAACCGTTAAATCGCCAATCTAAAATCCTTTATTCGAGCCGGACTTGTGCGCCCCACAAATCTTGGGGGAGAAATACTCTGTCGGTGGGTAGGGGAGCAACTGGGGCCGTGAGGGTAAATTGACCCGCTTCAATTTGCTGCTTCAATTCCAATGCTACTTGCCGGGAGAGAAACATACTCGCAAGGGGGGCGGCCCGCACAGGTTTGCCCTCTATCAGGATGCGGCCAGTCTTTAATTGAGCATAGCTGACTAAACCGAAGGTCGGACGAACGCGCCGGGGGATAGAGAAATCTACCACCGGCGCTACTATTTTTTTGTCGGATACTGCACAGTGGGCGACGACTGTTTCGTTTAAGACTGGAAAGGGGATGCCGACTCCCAGCATCAGGGATGGGCCGTAGTTTTTGAAGTAGCAGCCACGCACCCATTTCGAGTTCATCTGTTTGGCGTCGCCGATGAGTGCGAGGGTTGCCGCCGGGCCGATGGGGGTGCGGTTGGGCTGGCGTTTTTGTAGCGGGAAGTGCTGGGTTCCTTCCCAGGTGATGTAGCCTGTGGCGCCTCCTAGGAAGATGCGGGTGCCGATGCCGATGATTTCGAGGTCGGGGTCGTTGAGCAGGGGAGACATGGCTCCAAGGTTCGAGTAGACGGCGTTGCCGAGGTTTGGTTGCAGGGGGCCGAGGTAGGTGAACAGTGGGCGATCGCCTCCATTGACGCCAACAATAAAGTTTTGATATGCGTTGCGGGGATTGAATAAATAAAACTGGTTGATTGTATCGCGGGTAATCGTGGTTTCAAAGGAGGCGCGGGGGTAGCAGTCGGTTACTTGCCCCAAGGCTCGCAACTGCACGGGTTTGCCGGCTATTAAGTCTTCGATGACGTGTCCCCCGCCCCGTTCGCGGGATTCTTCGCCGTCTTCGGCTACTTGGGTGGCTCCCAGGTACAGGTCTACTGCCCCGAAGCCGGAGTAGGCTAAAACGCCGTCTAGCCAGCACTGGCGGATTTTTATCGGCGGGTCGGTATGGCCGAGATTGATGATTGCACCGGAGGATTCCATCGGCTCGAAGGTGCCGGTGGTAATTACATCGACTTCTTTGGCTGCTTGGGTAATGCTGGTTTCTTGAACTCTAGTTTTGAGTTCTTCGATTGTCCAGACTGTGGCTTTGCCCTGGCTGATTTTATCGTTGATTTCGTCGATTGATCTCATATATTTTAGATTTTAGATTTTGGATTTTAGATTTTGAATTGATTGATTTTGGAGTGATTTTGATTTGGGATTGATTGTGGATTGATGGAAGGTCTATCGAGCTGGTTGTTTGAGATAAAAGCAATATATTATAACTGAGATGTTGCACCCTTCTCAACAAGCCTTTTATGAACAGGCTTTTCCGCCTGTTCCACAATAAAATTCACTTGTCGTGGAACAGGCATCTTGCCTGTTCTTGATAATGATGCAAAATGTAAATTATACCAGATACAATAACAATATCATAAATAAAATAAAGGGCGATCGCCATGACTCAAGCGATATTAAAACCAGTCACCTTCGATAAATTTATTGGCTGGTATCCTGAAAATTCGGTAAACCGTTACGAACTCCCCAATGGAGCTATTGTTGAGATGACTAAAGCAACCGGAGAACATTCAGAAGTAGCGGGCTTCCTTGTCGCTGAACTCAACTTTGAAATCCGACGACTAGGACTTCCTTGCTTCCTTCCCAAAGAATGCGTTGTCGCCACCAATTATGATACAATTTTCACAAAAAAATGTCACTGCAGGCAAGCTCCAAACCCATATCCAGTAAATCATGGCTAATCTAAAATCCAAAATCTAAAATCTAAAATCTAAAATCTAAAATCTAAAATCTAAAATCTAAAATCTAAAATGGTATGAGCTATCTGGTTACGAACCGGATGCGATCGTTTTGGACAGGCAAGGAACGGACAGCGAACCGAGATGAAATAAGGAATCTATCATTACAATGGGTAGTTCTGTCCGGCTAATTGTCGAAGGTGTCAGTACCAATTGGCGTGATGATTATGGCTACAAATTGGTGGATTACGAAGCTTTGGGCATTTCTGAATACTGGATTGCGGACTATTTGGGACTTGGCGGCAGACGCTATATTGGCAACCCCAAACAACCTACTTTTTCTGTTCACCATTTAGTTGACGGTGAGTATCAAGTCAGTCAATCGATTTTAGATTTTAGATTTTAGATTTTAGATTTACCCCACGGATAAATGCGGGGGTTTGAGGATTTTCGATTTTCGATTTTGGATTTATTCCACGGATAAATCCGGGGGCTTGTACCCTCAAGAAATTCTTGGTCAGTTTCGGGGGAGTGATAGGGTTGTGTCACCCACATTTGGGCAGTTGAATTTGAGTGTTCAACAGATTTTTAGTGCCGGCAAAGATACAGTAGAAAAGGCGAGGCTTGAAGATAGTTAGTTGAGGGTATTTGTACCACATTTTTCCTCAGTTGGTAGTGAATACTTCTGTCCTATAACTGGGAATGAATCAGGAGTGAAGTTATTATGAACCTTAACTATTGATTTTCAGGAGCCTCATTTTCAGCATGATCGGGGATGTCTGGTTTCTGTGCTGGTAAATATTTTTCTGGCAGGCTTTCGGCGACTCCTAGAGATTCATGTTTTTCATGGATAGCAGAATCGATTGCTGCTAAGGTTTTAGGGCTGGCACTCCACTGGTTTAGAATATCTTTAATGAGGGCTTCCCTAATCCAAACTTGAGCTACAACGGTGAGGGGGAGGGCTAGCAATAAGCCTAAAAATCCAAAGAAGGTGGCGAAGAATACTTGAGCTATTAATGTTACTGCTGGCAGCAGTGATACTTGCTGCGCCATGACGTAGGGGGTGAGGACGTTGCTTTCAAACTGTTGAATTAGAAAGTAAAGGATTAGGACAAAACCTGATTGTAAGGGAGAATCTAAAAGTGCGATCGTCATTGGGGGGATGACGCTCAAAGTGGGGCCTATATTGGGAATTAGGTTAAGAAATCCTGCTACTACAGCGTGAGCTAGCGGTAGGGGGACTTGCAAGACCGACAAACCAATTAAGCTCAAAAAAGCAATCACACTCATGCTAATGAGAGCGCCGATGACCCATCGACCGAGAGCTATTTCGCATTCATCTAAGATGCCATCGACTCGTCGCCGATAAAAAGATGGAAATAGTTGGATGAATGCTTTGCGGTAAGATAGAGGTTCTGCTAATGTCATCAATGTCAAAGCTATGACTAGCAAAAAGCTTAGAATAACGCCTAATGTGTTACCGACAAAGGCTCCTGCACCGCCAACGAGTTGGTTGAATAAAGGTTGCAGTTGTTGCATGATGTCGTTAACATCAAGATTGGGCAGCCGCTGGCCAAATTGTCCAGAAAAACGACCTTCAAATTGATCTATCCACTGATTTAATCTTTCTATTCCTTGAGGGGCTCTTTGGGTAAGTTGTTGAAACTGTTGGGTAAAGGGCGGTACAATTATCAGGAATAAGCCTACGAATACGAGGATTAGGAAGCTAACTGATAAGAGTACGGCGATCGATCTTTTGAGCCCGAATTTTTGCAAGTAGCGTGCTAGTCTGTTTAAGGCTGTGGCTAAGACGACGGCGGCAAACAGCAGCAGTAGGGCCTGCCTGATTTGCCACAGGATGTAACAAGATGCGATGAGGGCTAATAAGCCCATCCACTGTCCTAGCTTCATTAGATTTTAGGTTTTAGATTTTAGATTTTAGATTGAGGAATAGGGTATGGGAATTACTGCTTGCTAATTGCTCTGCAGCCCAGAAGCGATAAATCGCATCTCTATAAGATACCTTAGATGCGGGCGATCGCATCTTTAATCAGATACCCCTACTCGGACATCAGTACAAGCAGCATCCTCAATTCCCTTTGGCGAACACCTGCTGCACTGTCAGCTTCAATTCTGGGAAAGTTGGGGACTCAATACCCTCGCCGCTTCTGAAAAGTTTGACTTGGTATTCGCCGTCAATTAGTTGGTAAACCGAAAAGGTTGGTTGCTTGGGGTTGCCGATGAACCGTCTGCCGCCCAATCCTAGATAGTCTATAATCCAATATTCTTGAATACCCATTGATTCATAGGCCTCAAGCTTTAGGGCATAATCATCACCCCAATTAGTGCTAGTTACCTCGACGATTAGGGGGACTGATGAACCCATTGTGATAATTGATGATTTTTCCCATCGCGGCTCGTTTCCAATGGTTTGTTCGTTAAGTACAATAATATCTGGTTCATACCCGGATTCCTCGCGCATGGGTTTGATGACGCATTCTTTGGGGATGAAGTAGGGCAAATTGAGACGGTCAATCTCTATTCCGACTTTCAGTGCGGTAAAACAGGCCACTTTAGAATGTTTGCCTGTTGCTTTTGGCATCTCAACAATTTCTCCATTGTGCAGTTCGTAGCGGTGTTGTGAATTTTCAGGATACCAGTCAATGAATTCATCGAATGTTACTAATTCGGGTATGATTTGAATCATAGTGAGTGCCTCAAGTTTGCTTGTGATCATCTGTACGGGGAATTAAGATTTTGGCCAAAACATAGTCTTTAGACCAAGTAGCGATCGCACTTTTGGAGGGCGTCTCTACTGCTGCTGTTGGCGCGATCGCCAGCCGAGGATGGCAGCTAAGATGATACTGGGGGTAAAGACGGCGATGAGGGCGTTGAGGTCGGTTGAGGGTATGGATAAGCTAGGCCCTGCGTACTTGATGGCTAGGGAAAGGGCGGCGGAAAAGGTGAATACTTTGAGGATGGGGCTGATGTTGGTGTTCATGGAGGAGGTCGTTGGTTGTATAATTTGGTTTTCAGACTATTATTGCAAGTATGTGTTGCGGTTGGGCTTGCAGTTGGGACGTGAGGTGGGGGCGATCGCTTTTTCCCGGCGATGCGCGGATCAGATACCTTTACATATTAGAATATGGAGTACCACAGCACAATTTAGCAACATCAGGAGCAATTCAGAATGAATACCCAAGCATCAGAGTTAATAGAGAAAATTCGTCAACAATTTGACAATGCCCCTTATCCTAGAATTCCCCTGGAGACATCTCCTAAGAATAACTATCAGACTCTCTATCTCCATAATTTGGTAACAGCTTACTATATAAGAAATCAGAAAGTCATAGAAACCAAAGGAAAAGTTATTTTAGATGCCGGCTGCGGCAGCGGGTACAAATCGTTAATTTTGGCAGAGGCCAATCCGGGAGCCAAAATTGTTGGCATCGATTTATCCGAAGAGTCTGTTAAGCTAGCCCGACAGCGCTTGCAATATCACGGCTTTGAGAATATAGAGTTTCATGCTTTGTCAATTGAAGAACTGCCTAGCTTAAACCAGCAGTTTGATTATATCAACTGTGACGAGGTGCTTTATCTCTTGCCAGACGCAGTTGTCGGATTGCAAGCTATGAAAGCAGTTTTGAAACCAGATGGAATTATTCGCACCAACCTCCACAGCTCCCTCCAGCGAAGTTCTTACTTTGCAGTTCAAAAAGTATTCAAAATCATGGGATTGATGGATGATAATCCTAGGGAGATGGAGATAGAGCTAGCCAAAGAAATTATACAAGACCTAAAAGATGACGTGGCTATTAAGGCAAGAACATGGGGTTCTCCAGCCGAAAAAAACGAAGAATGGATGCTGGCTAACTATTTGCTGTTGGGAGATCAAGGCTATACTGTACCTGAAGTGTTTTCAGCATTAAGAGATGCTGATTTAGAATTTATTAGTATGGTGAGTTGGCGGTTGTGGGACTTGACGGATTTGTTCAAGGAGCCAAATAACATACCTGCATTTCTGGCAATGAGCTTGCCAGACATTCCTGTCGAACAACGGCTGCACCTGTTTGAACTTTTACATCCAGTTCATCGTTTGATAGACTTTTGGTGCGGTCTTCCCAACCAAGCTCAGTCGTTTGTACCAGTTTCAGAATGGACTGTGGCTGACTGGCAGCAGGCAAAGGTGCATCTGCATCCTCAGATCAGAACTCCCCAGTTAAAAGAAGATTTGATTAAATCTATCACTAACCAGAGTTCCTTCGAGATTAGCCGTTATGTCACTTCGCCAACCTTAGTGCCGATTTTAATAGAGAGCATTATGGCAGCTTGCTTGCTGCCTCTGTGGGAAGGCGCCCAGTCTGTGAGAGGGTTAGCGGAGCGCTGGCTCAAGATCAGACCCTTAGACCTTGTAACCCTGGAACCTGTGAATCAGGAGAGAGCATTCAATGAAATCAAGGAACTCTTGATTAGCTTAGAAGTCTTTCTGTATGTGCTTTTGGAGCATTAAAGCCAGGAGTTGAAAAAAAAAATAGTTTGGGGTGATATTAAAGGGCTGGTAACTGGGTAAGTTACATATAAGAGTTAGAAATCGAGCATCCCACCCCTCTAGGAGAAACAACCAATGAAAACTGAATTTAAAGCCAGATTCCTGCAACACCTCAATCAAAAAAGACAAGATAAGGGTTTTACGCTGATTGAACTGCTGGTCGTTATCATTATTATCGGTATTCTATCTGCTATTGCTTTGCCTTCCTTCCTCAACCAAGCTAACAAAGCCAAGCAATCAGAAGCTAAGCAGTACGCTGGTTCCATGAACCGTGCCCAGCAAGCATCCTTCGCCGAGCAAGGTAAATTTGGCTCAAACGTTGAGGTTCTGGGGCTTGGCATTAGAACTCAGACGGAGAACTATCAATACAAGGTTATAGGAACAGGAGCGACTATTGACTCAACCACTACCCAGGTTGGAAATGTCGCGTTAGGTCTAAGCACAGCGCTCAAATCGTATATAGGAGGAGTAGCCCTAATTCAAGCGGCCGGCGCAGCTGACAAAAGCAGCACAGCAGTATTGTGCGAGAGTACTGGGGCTGGTGTAGCTGCTCCGGGACCGACATTGACAAATACGCCGGCTACTGCTGCTACCTTAGCTTGCGACAACACTAACTATACCGTAGTGTCGAAGTAGGAAAGCCATAAAAGCAGGGATTGTTCCTGCAAGCCTAACCTGAATCTTTTAAGAAAGTGGGTAGTGTTGTTTACACTACCCATTGCTATTCAGGAGGTTTATAAAAACTGGAAAGCTTCAATAACTATTACTATGACAATCTCTTTAGAAAACATTTCATCGACTGTTCTAGCTCATTGGCAGCAACAAGCCCGTCAATATCTAATCCAAGGAGATTTCACTCAGGCTGCAAACCTCTACGAGCAGGCAATGGCAGCGGAGCCGGAAACTAAGTCCCACTACTGGCACTTGGGGCTGATGTTGCTGTTGCAGGGGCAAGAGATGGAAGCCCAAACGACTTGGCTGCTGGGCATGGCCGACGGGGAACCGGAAGAAGTGGAGGAATGGACAGCTCAACTTTTAGATGTGCTGCAAATGGAAGCAGAGCGCCGGGAGGTTTTGTCAGACTACTCTGTTGCTTGGGCAATTCGGCATCATATCAGGGAAATTAGTCCGGCGGATGTTAACAACTTGTTGCGTTTAATTGAGCTTTTCATCCGGCTTGAAACTTTTACAGGAGACGAACTGACTTCTGTTGGCTTAATCGAGTTGCTACAGGTAGAGCCTGCAATTGAGGTTGAGGCAGCTCTGTTGATGCAAGTATTGCAAAGTGTTTTGGCTCGCGAACCCTCGCATCCGTCAACGCTGGAGTTTGCAGAAGCTTGTCTCGCTCATGTCCGCGAACCTCAAGTTTATATCGGAATTCTATTAGAAACTGCTTGCGAGCTAGGCTATATATTAAAAATAACTAGAGTAGCAATACGCTTGGGTGAACTGGTTTTGCGTTTAGATTCAGAGCATCCAGAGATGGTCCGCCACTTGGCTTGTTTTTATCAGAATGTCGGTGAATATGATCGGGGGATAAAGACAGCTAAGCTTTTCTACTCATTAATACAAGAGTTACCCGCTAAAGTTTATGCGAATCACCTGATTTTACGGGGGTTAATGAGTGCAGGTGGATACTGGGAAGAAGCTTGTGCGATACTCAAGCGGCTCAAGTCAGATCAGGAGTTGTTGATAGCAGAGCAGCCGACATCGCTTAACTTATCGACTGTTGACGACTTATTTGTTACTAGCTTTTTTTACCCATACTTTCAGGACGAGCCCAGAAATGCTAGAAACATTAGCAACCAATTGGCTCAGCTATGCCAACTCAACGTTCAAAACAACAACAAGGAGCAGATAGAGGGGTACAGACAGCGACACTTAGCTCGAAAAAGCCGGGGCATTTCTGGTAAGCCCCTGAAGATTGGCTATTTGTCCCACTGCCTGAGAAGGCATTCTGTGGGCTGGCTAGCGCGATGGCTGTTTCAGCACCACGATCGCGATCGCTTTCAAATTCATGCTTATTTTCTCAATTATGTTAATACCGATCACTTTTTACAAGAATGGTATGTCAATCACGTTGATAAAGCCTATCGGTGCGGGATTGTCAGTACCAACGTTGCCGAGCAAATCGATAAAGATGAGATCGATATTCTGATCGATCTCGACAGCATTACTCTAGACATTAACTGTGAAGTGATGGCGATGAAACCCGCGCCCATTCAAGCCACTTGGTTGGGTTGGGATGCGTCAGGAGTGCCTGCAATTGACTATTTTATTGCCGATCCATACGTGCTGCCGGAGTCTGCCCAGAATTATTACAGTGAAAAAATCTGGCGCTTGCCCCAGACTTACATAGCTGTGGATGGTTTTGAAGTGGGAGTGCCAACATTACGTCGCGATCAGTTTAATATTCCTAACGATGCTATTGTGTATCTCAGTAGTCAGAGCGGTTACAAGCGCCATCAGGACACAGCGCGACTACAGTTGAAGATTTTGAAGGAAGTGCCGAATAGTTATTTTTTAATTAAAGGGGGGGCTGACGAAAAATCAATTAAACAGTTCTTTAACCAGCTAGCGGAAGAAGAGGGTTTGGAGGGCGATCGTCTGCGATTTTTGCCAACAGTTACTTCAGAGGAAGTTCACCGAGCTAACTTAGGTATTGCGGATGTAGTTCTGGATACTTATCCTTACAATGGAGCCACAACTACTCTAGAAACTCTTTGGATGTGCATTCCCTTGGTGACGCGAGTCGGGCAGCAATTTGCGGCACGCAACAGCTATACTATGATGATGAATGCAGGGCTAACAGAGGGAATTGCTTGGACTGATGAAGAATATGTGGAATGGGGAATTCGCTTAGGGAAAGATGCTGCTTTGCGGCAACAAATTTCGTGGAAACTGCGGCAGTCAAGGCAAACTTCTCCGCTTTGGAATGCTCAGCAGTTTACGCGAGAGATGGAAAAAGCATACGAGCAGATGTGGCAAATTTATCTCCAAAGTTAGCCTTATTAAGCTATACTCTCAAACGAGTCAATATCACAATCACTAATATAATCCCGAATTCTGGCAACGATAGGCAGGGAACCTAGTCCCTGCTTGACTAGCTCGGGAAATTGAGCTAGGCCCTCAATGATATTGTTGGCAAAGTTATATTGGGGGTTATTGCCATGTTGCAAAGTCAGATATTCCAATAATTCCAAAGTGTAATCCGGGAAATTCATAATATCGGCAATGCAAGCCAATTTAAGAATATTGTCAGGTGTTGTCATATTTGGATCAATGTCTTCTCCAATTAAATCGCGGAAGTAAAACGCATCTCCCCACAGTAATTGTCCGCCGCGGAGTGTTGAACCAATAGGGGAATGGCTGCGGAAACGACGAGCACCTGTTAAGTCAAATAGTGTAAAACCTTGGTTCCTGAGAGAGATATCTACATCTGCAAACAAAGGTTGATTTAAGTATAAATTAGAAAACGAGACTTCAACTTGAACAGCGAGAATACTTCGTTTTAAAATTTCTACTGCACCTTCTAATACCAAAACTTCAGCACCTTGAACATCAATTTGCAGGAAATCTATTTCCTCAATTCCTTCCTGCTGGCAGAACTCATCTAAAGTGGTGGTTTCAAGTTCTATACAAAAATCTAAGTTCACAAGTTCGGGTAATCCTGAAAAACGCTCCAAGTAAGGTTCATTCGGTGGATAAAGCGAACTGCACATGGGATGTTGTGTGACATAAAGTGTAGATTCACCTACAGACTTTGCTAAGGCTAGAGGAATATGTTTTTCAGTCCAATTGACTTGTCGTGCTTCAAGGTCAGCATTGGCGGCTTCGCAAGCATCTGCATCTGCATCAAAACCGTAGATAGTCAGCCGAGGTGCAAAAATATTCCATCCCTGGCTGCCATAGTCATCTTGGCTTGTTAATTTACGACAGCCAACATTACAAACAGTCATGTTAATTTGTTCTAAATGACCGCTTTTCTTTAAGCTTTCAATAAAAAATGTCATAATCAAAGTATCCTCTTCTTTTTCTAAAAATGATTATTCTTGAGTTAATAGGTAACTTTGATTTGGGGGTAAAGCGATTATATTCATGTTTCCGTGCAACTCCTCGGCGGAATTTACAGGAATTAGGTTCTGCAAGTAAGGTTGATAACGGAATAATCGATATCCTTTGCTTCTAAGGTAGTCAGCAACAGGTACATTGCTGTCTTTACTTCCCGCAGCAATATTTTCATACATAATGACGGGAGCAAATTCAGATAATATTCTGTCGCTGCCTGTCAATACTGACAGTTCGTGCCCTTCAACATCTATTTTGAGGAAATCTACTCGGCTCAAGTTTTCCTGCTCAATCAAGCTGTCTAGAGTAAAGCAGGTGACTTCTTCAAAAGAGTCTGGCTGCATTTCTGCGACAGCTTCGCCAGTGGCGATTTTGTTTAATTCACTGGCAGGGGAAAGAGATAAGCGAACTGTTCCAGAGCGATCGCTGGCAGCACCGGCACAAACTTTCACCCAGTTTAGATGATTTATTCTACAGGTTTCTTGCAAATAGCTAACGCAGCCAGAAAAAGGCTCTACTGCCAGCACGTGGCCTTGGGAACCGACCCGGAGAGCAGCGCTAAAGGTGTAAACTCCTACATTAGCACCCACATCGATAACAGTCATGCCTGGTGCGATCGCACTGCGCCAAAATTCTATTTCTTTTTCAAACCAGTCTTTTTCGGCAATCAATACGCTGCTGGTTATACAACCGTAAAACCTCGGTTCAACTGCTAATAAAAGTTGAGTTTCAAAAGGCACGTAAGTGAAGGGACTGTTAACTTCTAAGTCAGTCCATCTCCACTCTAGAGAATTGGGATGCTGTTGACCCAATTCTCTAGCAAAATTTAGCCATTGCTGGGCATATTCTATCTGCTCTAAATCTTTACAGGCGATGTATAGAGCTTGCAGCACGGGTGCTGAATCCGAGGAAATTTGTTTGGCACGGTGCAAATACATGACTCCTTCCGATTGATCGTTTAGCAGGCTGTATACTCCTATTTTTAAATTTATGGAACCAGAATCTGGTAAAACTTGAGCCGTTAGGTGCAGTAGCCTCATGCCAAATTCATTGTAAGAAATTATCTGCGACCGACCCAGGGCTTCAATTAACAATAATATCGATTGACTGCGAGCGTCTTCGGCTTGTAAAATTTGAGTTAGCTGTTCTGCTTGGTACGTCTTCAAACTACTACCTGTCGGTGGCAGATAAACAAGAGCTGGAGGAATTTTTTCTAGTGAGCCACCAGCAGACTGCTGAATATCAAGGGATACCAAAAAATGAAAAGCTTCTTTAATTGCTTCATCGGATTCTCCAGTCAGGGCAAGAACTAGGGCAAAATGAGCTGCACAGAGTGGATGATTGTATAAATCTACTGCACTCTTTAAGGCTTCTAAAGCTGTATTGATATATATTTCTTTGAGGGATGATTCCTGGCACTGCTCTGCTTCTATCAAGGCGACTACAGCAAAATTGTTTAAATCCGTCGCTGATACAGGTTCGTCCCAAGATGTATTTTCAATACTTGAAGCTACGCGCGACAAGGTATCTAAATCGATAGTCGGACAGTTTCTTTGGAGGTATTCTAAGTAGAAAAGGGCGGGCTTTTTTTCGTTAAAATTATTTTGTCTTTGAGAAATTCTGAGAAATAAACTTTCTGGTAATATGAACTGCCAATCTCCTGTTTCTGATTGGACGGCTCGCTTGCGACTGAAGCTAGCGAGATCGCAGCAGGGAAGATTTTCTGCTTTGGCTGCTGCGATCGCCTGTTTATTTTCGTTCTCTAAGACAAGTCTACCCTGGATGCGACTCAACAGCGCTTCCCGCTGTTTTTCCTCCAGTTGTCCTACCAAGGAAATTTCGGCACACTCAGTAACGTCCAAATCTTCTTCTATCAGCAGATTCATAGCGACACTGGATAAAATCAGATTTGCATCCTCGTCAGAAATGTTGCCAGTATCTACAAGTAATGTCATCTTCATTCGATCGGGGTGAGAGGCGATCGCCCTGATAACTTGTGTAAATTCTTCGCAAATCGTCTCTTCTGATGCTAGCCAATTTGGGAAAACGATTAAATTGATTGACCGCAGCTTTAAAGGCAAGAATGCTGCATCTATCAAAGCCAAACTCACCGTTTTCGCCATTTTCGACCACGAAAAATTTTGCGCTTGTTTGAGACCTGCAGCAATTAAGGCCTTGCGAACATCCGGCTTTTGCACTTCGCAAAGCGCATTCACCAGTCCGCTAACATCAGCATCGTTAACATATAATGCAGCTTTTCCTGCGACTTCAGGTATAGACGCATTTGCACAAGTAATGACTGGACATCCGCAAGCGATCGCCTCCAGCACAGGCAAACCAAAACCTTCATACTTCGAGGGATAAACCAGTGCAACAGCACCGGAATAAGCAGCTATCAACTCTTCATCACTCAGTTGCAGTACGATATGCACCGCACAACCTGATGTATAGTCTCTAAACTTTGTATCTAATAACAAATCACTACCCGTACAGACAATTTCAAACCCTTGTCTGCTTTCAAGTTGAGCAAAAGCCTGGAAAAACAAAGTTCCATTCTTATAGCCGATTCCAGGCCCGATTAAAAGAAAGTATGGCTTTGATATACCGTACTTGTTTTTAAAATGATTAACTGCCTCTGGACTCGCTGGTGCAAATTTACTGTTAACTCCGCAATGAGCTACAGTTACTGAATCTGAGGCAATATCTGGAAAAAACTTTACTAAGTCACGGGCTGTATTTTCGGAAATTGCGATGTATGCAGATGCGTGGTGAATCCCGAAATGCTTTTCACGCCACATCGGTGTACTTAAATTTACTCCTTCAACTTCTGGAATCATGTCATACGCTATGAATGCAGAGGGAGTTGATAGGGGAGTTGTGTAGTAAGTCGAGATAAATAAGTCTGCACTCTGTTCGTCACAAACTTGCTGTAGCATTGCGCGATCGGCATCCACTGTGTCATAGTTGTAAGCAGGCAAAGGACGGTACTGGATGCCGGGAATTTCCGGCACTGTTCCCGTTCTGTCAATAACAACTACGTGTTCGGAAAAACCGTTTTCTACCCATTCTTCTAACAGAGATTTCCAGACTCGAGCAATTCCCGTTTTATAGCGCTGAAAAAATACGCCGTCTACAATTATTTTGGGAAATGGCTTTTGAGGTTTGGCAGACTTTTGTTGGTGAGGTATTTGTACAAACTTCCAGGTATTGCTATCTTTTTCTTTCAGCGCGATCGGCTGGATGTCACAAGCCTTTGCAGTATCGACCGCAGTTAAATCTTTAACCCAGGGAAAATATTGACTCAAGCAAACCGGGAATCTAGTTTGCCGCTGCAACTGGGTCCATTTAGCAACAGCATTAGCATAACCGTAGTATTCCTCTTTAAAACGCAACTGTTCTATTGTGGCGTAAGCGAAATGTTGAAAAATTAGCCCAGCTTCTTCAGTTTCTTCGTGTAAAAAAGGATTGACCTTAGCCACATCGCGCCAACCGTCAGGATTAGGTTCCGCTAATATTGGGGGTTCATGTGCGGCCCAAAATGCTCCCGGCCTAAATCTCCAAGTACGCAACCATTCTTGTGCTGGATTCTGAGCATAACAATTGCGAGTGCTAATAACCAGATTTTCTCCAACAAAATACCAGCACCAGTAGAAAGCTGCTGTTTTTTCAGGATGATTGATAAACATCTGCCGCGCAGTACAAATTTGATCGGCTGTCCACAGTTCATCTACATCCAATTGCCACAGCAAACATTCCTCTCTAATGTTTGTCAATGGCGCATTCGTCATTTCGCGTTTTCCCTCCCAGAAAACACCTTCGGGTTTGCGATATACTGTAATGTTTTCAGGGTATTGTCTTGCCAGTTCGTCAATGTACTCAGCAGTTCCGTCATTACTGCGTCCGTTGTTGTGAATTTCGTCCGCAATTTTTCCCCCTGAGCTTAAAGACCAAGCTGTATCGTGCTTCAAGTCTGCTACACCCTCAACAATATGCCAGTGCCACTGAAAAGGTAACTCTTTTAAAACTTGGATATGGTAACGAATAAACGGTTGTCCATTGAGAACGATTGTGAAAAAATGTAGGGGGATATCGGAAATTTGGCGATTTTTTTCTATTTCTTCAGTCTTCTTGAAAACCGAATAACCGTGACGCAAAAATAGATTTTGCTCTACCAGTACATAGTGGGAATCTGAAAGTAATCTGCAATGATTCTGATAGTTTTTAAACGTATCTATGTCGTCAAGCATAATAAACTTGGCTCCATATATTTCGTCGAGTTCAACTCGCCCCGTAAATTCAGAGCCGTCTATTATCACTACATCAAAAATATCGATGTTATTTTCTTGCTTTATTTTTTTGATGCCGTTCGGCTCAACCCCGGATTCTTTAACATATTTTATATTATCTTGCAGCCAATCTATTACCTGTTCGAGTGGGTAAACTCTTAAACCTGTATTAATGTTGTTGTAGAAGTTGATAACTTCTTCTTTTTCGGGAAATTCTTCTAAAGAAACAGTAGAGACGTTGTAGCACTTGACAAAATCATCATTAGCATATCTCTTTTTTAGTTCAGCAAAGCGAGGTTGTGAAATTTCGATACAGAATAGCGTTGGGTTGTTCGGATTTTGCCGCATCCCTGTCACCAATGCCTCTGTACTTCCTTCTCCCGATGACGAGCCAATTTCTAAGACTGTTTTAATATCTTCGTTCTGAACAATCCTTTGAAGTGCCCGATAAAATTCATCATTTTTAATTTCAGGTGGAATTATCCTGTTGAACGACGATTTAGAAACGTTATTGTTCATAGTTGCACTCACTTAAACTTACTTTTTATAATTTGATATTTGCCAAGCTTTCTATTTTACAATGTGGCAAGTTACCTGCTCTGTGTGCCATCTGTTTATTTTCTTGCTCTAATACAATGCGAGCGCGGAGACGGGGCCAGAGAATTTCCCATTGTATTTCGCTCATCTGTCCGATTAATGTAATTTCCGGCACCTCGCCAACATCTAAATCCTCTTCCAGCAGCAAAGTCATGGTAACATTGCACAAAATAAGGTTAGCATCTTCTCGATCAATCTCGCTACTGTCTATCAGTAGAGTGATGCGAGATCGATCGCGATGAGCCAAAACAGCTTTGATGACTCCTGACAACTCGCCAGAGAGAGACTCTTCTGACTGATGCCAATTGGGGAAAATGATTAAATTAACTTCTCTGAGGTTTAAATCGTGGAGCGTTTCTTCAATCAAGTCAAGATTAATTGTTTTCGCAGTTGTTATTAATTTAGGGTTGATTTCGTCAGTATAGCCGATAACGTTGACATTCCGCAAAATTGGTTCGCTATTCCACGGATCGAAAGGGATGAGTTTTTGGGCAGACAAGTGCGGACGAAAGAAAAATTTGCCTTTTTCGTTGAGCATACAAGCTGCAAAGGAAAATGAGCTATTTGAAATTGCTACAATATCGCACTGGCTCAATAAATAAAAATCTGGATAAAATTCTGCTTCCGGTAACTCCAAACCTAAATCTTTGGTCGTGATGGGATTATACTCCTCAAAATCACTTAAAACTTTTTCCGGTTCATCGCTGGCAATAAATAGTATCGGTTCATCCAGAGTTTCCCACAAACCTTTTAGCCATTCTCTGTACCATTCGCTCGGTGCGATGAAGAAATCGCTGTAGCCGTAGTCTCCCCGCCGCAAATGCAAACCGACGATTGTTTTGCCATGCGATCGCAAACAATCCAAGGCATCCTTCATTTGAGTTTCTATTGTCGGCACAGGTTTGAACAGAGACCGAAAATACTCCTTGTGCGCTGCATAATACTTTGTATGGTACTGAAAGTAACCCCAAAAATCCACATCTTTGAAGGTTTCTTTGGCTTTTGGTATGCGAGCTTCTAAAAGGTTATTAGTTTCTTCGCTAACTACAGGTAACTCCTGAGAAATGGGCGAATCATTGCAACCAAAGAGAGCCTGACCAATCCAGGCAGGTGTCTCTACTTTCAAATTATGTTCTTTGGCATAGATTTTCAAGAAGGCATACTGAAATATTTGATTGGCAAACCGTCCGTTTCTACCAAGGGTGGACATTGTGACTGCGGGCTTTTTCACATAAAACGCATCGCCCCAAGATGGATGGAACGGTGTTGTCGTTGCTACGCGATCGAAACCGCACATCTCCAGAAAATCATCGATTTCGTCAATTAAAGCGCAGCCTTCATAGAGTTCTTCATAATTAACTTCCGTGTTTATTGCTTCAATATGTTTGAGAACGTTCGTTGCTCCCTGCAAAGCCAACAACTCTGCACCTTGAATGTCAATGTTTAATATATTAAAATCTGCGGGATTAACTTGAAGTTCTTCTAGAAGTGTATCCAGAGTTCTCGACTCCACAACTACACGCTCAACTT
Organism: Microcoleus sp. S36b_A4; assembly: GCF_036700645.1. Taxonomy (NCBI): domain Bacteria; kingdom Bacillati; phylum Cyanobacteriota; class Cyanophyceae; order Oscillatoriales; family Microcoleaceae; genus Microcoleus; species Microcoleus sp. S36b_A4. The sequence continues at coordinate 41,008 of NZ_JAUBPI010000051.1, forward strand.
CCTTGATTTCTGGATAAAACTTTTGATGCTCCTTCAATGGTAAGATAGAACTGCTTTGATCCATAGAAGTTACATACAATGTGCTTGTGCCGTTGATGTTGCTAACTGCACAATTCACCGCTAGCACGTTAGGGAAACCAGCTATATTCGTTTTCAAACGTTCAAACACAGCAGGGTTGGCTTCAACAAACAGTACCCTTTGCACCCCCATTGCTCGGTATCTTGCAATTTCCTTGCCTTCGTGTGCCCCAATGTGAATAATGCCGCGCGGTGCAACAGAATGTTTTCCGCAAAGCTCCTGCAAATCGAGCAGATTTGGTGCTTCACTAAAAATCAAAGCTGTGAACCTCTCGTTCACTGCTAAAAAGTTGCTATACTCGTAATTCTCATATTCTGGTAAAAACTCGGGTAAAGGTTGTAAAGCATGGGGCAGTATTTTAAAGATTGTATAACGAAATTTTTGTAAATGCTCGAAGACTTGTTTGAATGTGATGTTGGCATCAACAAATGTTCCGCCATACTCACACTGAATATAATCCACTTTACCTTTTTGCAAGAGGCTAGTTGCTCCGCGAAGAACTTCTAGTTCGCCGCCTTCTGTATCAATTTTTAAGAAATTAATTCGCTTTATACCCCTTGTTTGGACATAATCATCAAGGGTAGCTGTTAAAATTTGAAATGGCTGAGGCGACGGAATATTATATTGTTTTTCGATTTCAAATCGGCGATGAAATGTACTCCATCCTGAAAATTTATCGTAGTAATAAAATTCCCTAATTTCCTGTTGGTGTGCTATTGCCAAGTTGTTTAACACGAGTTGACCGCTTTTAATCGGTTCAGCCAGGTTTTGTAGAAGTGTTTGATATATAGGCGGTGCTGGCTCAAACAAATGGATTTGAACGTCGGGGCATATGTTTAATACTTGATTTGTCCAGCTACCTATGTTTGCGCCAATATCGAAAACGACATTACCGGAAGCAATAAAATTTTCTATAATCTTTAATTCATAGTTATTGATGGACTCTACCGGGTTGATATTATTAGCAGACACCCCAGTGCTTTGATGATTTTGTTCCTGTTTCCCGCTGCCTGTATTGCCTAAAGTTGTGAGCAACTCTTGGCAATACTGAACAATTAGTTCTTTTGCCCGCGCCGGAACAGCAATAATAACATCATCAATAATTACAATATGCCTGCTGTTTTTTGAATTCAACAAATTTAATACTGCGCTAATATCCGGCCAGTGTTGAGGTGCATGGGGCGGGGGTGGAGGAGATAAAAACAATCGGGCATCATCAATAAAAATAAAGTGTTCGCAGTCGGAGCGGTTGATTATTTCGATTTCTGCGAGTAAGGGACACTCATCGATTTCTCCATAGGTTGGCCCTCCGCTCCAATGAGCGTCTAGCCAGAATAAACTTGGACTTTCAAGTTGTGATACTGTATTGTCAAGAAGGTTTCTGGTATCACCGTACAAAAAGTCTATGTTTTTGATATGACCGTATTTTTCGGTAACTTTTTGATAAAGGTCTTGAGAATACTCTATTGTAAAAACTTGTTCAAATACTTGGCTTGCCCAGTATGCTGTCTGGCCTTGATAAGTTCCTGTTTCAATAAAATTATTAATCCCGTAAGCTTCTTTTAGTTGGGAGATGATTTCTATTGGTGGCCCCATGCGTACTATGCCCATATTCAATCCTTTTGTGAAACTAACTAAGTCGGGTATTTAAATTAGGAAGGTACATTTAATTTAAGGATTTTCAATCTATCTTACTAAAAAAATTGACCGATCGCCTACTACTTCCCCTTCGCCTGCCTCAACAGCGCCTTATAATCAGCTCTGTCAGGATTTAGCTTCACCAACTTTTCCAAAGGCTCGATCGCCCCGATCTGATTATTCATCTGCAACCGCACATTTGCCAACCCCTCCAGAGCCGTCTGATTCTGCGGTTCCCGCTGCAAAACCGTCTCATATCCCCGTTCCTGGGCTGCCAGCAAAGATTCCTGAGAAACTGCTACTGGAGCAGATTTTTGTTGGTGCTGGCTGCTCAAACCGCTGCCGAACAGACTCACCATACCAAAAATTGCCGAACCACCAAAGCCAACCATTGATACTAACGCAAAAATCTGCTTAATTCGATCGCCCTTACGAACGCGACTATCACTAGATTTTTTCTGTGTACTTTCCATTGCTAACTCTTAGTGTCGCTGTTTTCCAGGCACTCGCAAAGCACCTAATCTCTAGAATGCCCAAGTTCGATCGCAAAACGATCGCCCTTCGCCATTTAAAATTTGAGGCCAATTCTAGCATAAAACACAAAATCTAAGATTTGTCAAGGACATTTAGGTGACAATAACACGCGGGCGATCGAGATCGGTGAAGCGCGATCGCACTTTTATTTCTTTAGCCATTATCTTGTGGCAATTGTCCAAACTGCTCTCGATACCGCGCTAGCAAAGATTCGAGTTCAGCAGCCCGTTGACTTTCCGCTTCAGCACGTTGACTTTCCGCTTCAGCACGTTGCCGTTCCGCTTTTAAAGCTGAAGCCAATTCATCGGGAATCAATAATTTCTCTCCATTATCTTCCAGATAAAACCCAAGCAGTTTTCCCTATATTTCTAACCGCAGTTGCAATACTTCGCTGCGATTCTCTCTAATTAATTGATACCCCTCTACTCAGGGCTGTTTCATTCTCAGAAAAACCCGGGTTTTGTAGGGGCGGTGCCCCCGTGCCCGCCCAGCCCATAGACGAGCGGGTCGGGGTTTCAGATATCGGGGCAACCACGGGGGGATTGCCCCTACAAGAGAATGAAACAGCCCTGCCCCTCTACTCCCAGTCGATACCCCCGCAATTGTTCGGGAATCCATTCACCTCTGGGGTCAAACACCCAGTATTCCTGAACTTCTAACCTTTCGTACAAGTCTTTTTTATTATTTTGATCTTCCGACTTTGTACCAGGTGATGTAATTTCAATAATCACTTTCGGCACTTGCCCTTCTTCCCAGATTTTGTAATTATCTCTGCCACCAGGTTCTACATCAAAAATCACCATCACGTCTGGTGCTACACGGACTTTTGGGAAACCTTGAGCGTAGTATAAAAATTGGTTTGCTAAAACAGTAGCTCGACGGTCGGCGAGGTATTGTTTTAAGACTTCTAAAGTGGTTAAAATTGCGTAAAGATGGTCGTAAGTTTCTGCCAGTGGTTCTCCATCAGCGCTAGGGTATACGATTTCAGAAGTTTTGAGGGTGGGAACGACTGCTGTCATGGTCGTGCTTCCTGTCTGGGGGGGTGACAAAGAGGTCTACGAGATAGACTGTATAAGGGTTGCAGCCCGCATACCTTGTTGATAAAAGCGGC
>NZ_JAUBPI010000052.1:0-43574 GCF_036700645.1 Microcoleus sp. S36b_A4
TTAGTCATTAGTCATTAGTCATTAGTCATTAGTCATTAGTCATTAGTCATTAGTCATTAGTCATTAGTCATTAGTCAGTAGTCAGTAGTCATTAGTCAGTAGTCATCAATCAACAGTCATCAATCAACAGTCAACAATCAACAGTCAACAGTCAACAGTTAACAATCACCGATGGTGCAACCGAACTCGATCTAATTCATCTGCGTTAATCTGTGTTAATCTGCCCTCATCTGCGGTAAAAAAAAGAGAACTTTTGAACCGCAGATGACAAGGGATGGACGCTAATTCACGCAGATAAAGAGAAGAGAGATTTGATATGAGTTAGTGCTTCAAATCCATGGTAACAAAATTTCAAATTCAGTACCTGTACCGGGCGTAGAATGCAAATTTAACTTGCCTTTATGCTTTTCCGTAACAATTTGATGGGTGATTGCCAACCCCAAACCAGTACCTTTCCCGGCGGGTTTAGTGGTGAAAAATGTCTCAAAAATCCGCCGCTGAATTTCTGGCGGAATTCCCGGCCCGTTATCGGCAATTCGGATGGCTATCCAAGCGTTATTTTGATTTTTTTCCGCTGTTTCTGGGCAGAAATCGCCGTTTTGGCTGGCGGATGATAGCTGTTTGACATTTTGCCGATCGCCCATAACATAATTTTGAATTAATTCCGAATTCACGCAGTCTCCGTCAGAACTGTCTATTACCTCGGTTTCAATAGTAATCACAGGCATAAAATCTTTTTCTGCTTTTACCTCTTCCAAAGCGTCGATCGCATTGCTGATGATATTCATAAATACCTGGCTCAACTGGCCAGAGTAACACTTGACCAAAGGCAAATCACCATAGTTTTTAACTACCTTAAATCCGTACTTCAGACGGTTTTTCATAATTAGCAGGGTACTGTCAATACATTCGTGGATGTTAGCTTGCTTCAAGTGGGTTTCGTCCATGTGAGAAAAGGTGTGCAGGCTGGTGACGAGTTCGGTCAGCCTCTGCGATGAAACTTTCATACTTTTGAGAATTTCCACCCAATCTTCTTGTAAAAAATCAAATTCTATGTGTTTTTTGAGTTCGCTAATTTTTTCGCTTTCACCCACAATGTCTTCGTAAGCAGACAGCAAATCCATGATGTCTTTCGAGTAGTTGGACAAAAAGCCGAGATTTCCGCTGATGCAGGTGACGGGATTTCTAATTTCGTGGGCGACTCCAGCTACCATCTGTCCCAAACTCGCTAGTTTTTCGGTTTGAATTAATTGAGATTCAGTTTGCTGCCTCAGCAATTTTGTCGCTAGTTCGTGAATATTGGATTGCGCTACTAAGAGTTCGTGCACGTCTAGCAAACTATAAGTTTGAGGTGACAATTGAACCACAATCGGTTCGTAAAGCAATTCTTTCGATCGCAACAGCGACTTCCTGGCTGCATCCACGATTAAAGTATTGCTGGGAAAAATTAAACTCTCAGTTTCGGCAAAGCGGTACAAAGCCCTCACAGGGCGCTTTAAAAATAATTCTCGCCCAAAAGGACGGCTGATAAATTCTAAAAATCTCCGCCGGGAAATCATACCGGCAAATTCACCTTGATGGGTGACAATGACTCCCGGTAACAGCGGATTAGCTTCTAGCATCTGAGAAATTCGCATTCCCCAATCCGTAGCTTCTACCTGAAAATCGTAAAGCGACAATTGGTGGAGAGTAGAGTCTAAACAAAGTTCTCCTAGGTCAGCCTGAGAGATGGGTTGGACGGGTCTTTCTACGCAGGAGGTATTCAACATAAATTTATCAGCACGCTTTTTTGGGTTCTATTTGCCAGTAGACATTCAGCTACCAAAGGTCAACAGGTGAGTTGCTGAGTGCTTTGACCGGCATCGCCCTGGCAAACTGCATTTTAAATTACACAAAAAACTGACTGTAGCAAGGAAAATTTTACCACTTAAAGTATTAGGCAAGATTGAGGATCACCGAGATAAATGCGCCCTGGTAATTATACCTGACTTTATTTTATACTGGCTTGAGCAGTATTAACGCTTGTTTGGACTATTTAACTATTCATTAATCTTAATTAATCGTCTTAACCTTTTGTTAATAAATTATTAGGCTAAGAAATATAATTGATTGATAATAGAAGAAAATGGGAATTGCCCGATCGCCCCGGCGATACAACAGCCTGAAACAAGTTAAAAGCACAAAGCTAGGGCGATCGCGTCCCTGAGTTTTAGCTTGCAATCGCGATGGCGGGACGCCTTGCAAGCTAGAGCATCTGAGGCTATGTCCTCCCATCTCCCCGATCCGGTACTCGAAACCCCCCGTAACGACCAGCTAGCGGCACACCTGCCAGTGCGTCCCTTATAGGTTTGTAGTGAAAACTAAAGTCATCGCTACAAACATATTTTTTAGCGATCGTTATATAAAACAGTTAGCCTTGCCCGGAATCTGCAAAATCTGCCTTGGCATTTGTTCTAAAATCAATTATTGTTAACCGAAATATCCATCAAATCCACGACGGTTGGCTTAGTTAATTATTGATTGGCTGTACGAGGCGGATATGAATAAAAATCCAGTCAAATTTAAACGGCTTTAAGCAGTCGGAATCATTCCATATCTTAGCATTGATCAAATTAGCAGGTCTACAAATTATAGCAAAAAAAAGACCAAAAACAATTAACTCGATCTTAACTTAGTGCTATGCTTTGGTATGATATACAAGGAGTTCTACCAAAGACGTATAGCTAAATAGCAATCTACCAGTAGGTGATCGATGCAACCCGCCCTGACAAATCAGTTAAATAATGCTTTCACCCTGTTTCTCAGCTTGTTAGTAGAAGCAATACCTTTTCTGCTGCTGGGAGTTTTATTTTCAGGTTTGCTGCTGGGGTTTGTAGACGAACGCAAACTCGTATCGCGCATCCCACAAAACCCGCTGCTGGCGGCTTTGATGGGCAGTTTAATCGGCTTTTTGTTTCCCGTGTGCGAGTGCGGTAACGTGCCCGTAGCCCGCAGGTTACTGATGCAGGGAGTACCCGCACCAGCGGCGATCGGCTTTTTGCTGGCGGCCCCCACCATCAACCCCGTGGTAATTTGGGCTACTTGGACGGCATTTCGCGATCAGCCAGAAATTGTAGTTTTCCGGGTGGTATTTTCTCTGTCTATAGCCACAATTATCGGCTGGGTGTTCAGCGGCCAAAAAGACTTGCGGCCTCTGCTGCAACCCTCTGTAGCCCGCGCAATCCCCTTGCCAAAACCAGAGTTTTCCGAAAAAGAAGTTGTCCAAGCTAACACTCCGCTGCTGTTGCAGTCGGGAACTTTTATGCTCGGTCAGCCGGGGGGGGTGGTGCCGATCGAATCTTTGCTACAAGACGACTGGAAGCCATTAAAAACAGGCAAAACAGAAAAAACCTCGAAACGTTCCTCAATGTTTCACCGGGTTTCTAAACAGCGTCTGCGCCTGCTTTTAGAGACTATGGTACAGGAGTTGCGCGAATTGGGAGGAGTGTTGGTAATCGGAAGTGCGATCGCAGCCATCATTCAAGTTGGCGCCCCCCGCGAACTAATTCTCAACCTCGGCCAAGGCCCCGTTTCCTCGATTATAGCCATGCTGCTATTAGCGGCAGTCGTATCGATTTGTTCTACAGTGGATGCCTTTTTTGCCCTGTCTTTTGCTTCCACATTTACCAGCGGTTCGCTGTTAGCCTTTCTCGTTTTCGGCCCGATGATTGACCTCAAAGGTATCGGTTTAATGCTGTCAATTTTTAAAGGTAGAGCCGTAGTTTACTTAATTGTCTTGGCAGCTCAGTTAACCTTTTTAATGACCCTCGCTGTCAACTTGCATTTAGGTTAATAAGTTAGCTCAAACAGACAACTAATACCATTTTCGCTTGGCGATTTTCAATTACCTTGCTCGCAGATACGGAAGTCACGAATATACGGATAGGTGTTTTTCATTTGCCATCTTCCCTATTCCTTCTTCCTTCCCCATCACTTTTAAAAAATGAATCTTAAAAAAATTAGCCCCTGGCTAGACGCCCTAGCTATCTTAGGCTGGGGAATATTGCTCCTCAAATATTGGATCACCGGCCAATTAAGCATTCTCATTCACCCCAATTACTTTGGCTTGACTCTAGCAGGAGGAATCGGCTTATTGGTTATTGGCGGTTTAAAAACTTGGGAACTCTTAAAACTCGCTCGCACTACCCAGCAATCGCGGACATCAACAGCAAATAACTCTCTCAGAATCACAGAAGTTGAACACGTTACTTTGTTTCCCCCCAGTATCGGCAGCACCTTAATGTTGGGCATCGCATTAATAGGTTTACTAACAACGCCACGCACCTTTACCAGCCAGACAGCATTAGAACGAGGCCTCACCGAATCCCTGCCCATCACCAGACTGCAACCCCAAGAATTTCGCAATACTACAAAACCCGAACAGCGATCGCTCGTCGAATGGGTGCGGCTGTTAAATTTCAACCCCGAACCGGATACATACAGAGGTCAAAAAGTCAAAGTTCAAGGATTTGTAATTCACCCCCCTAACCTAACAGAACAATATATGTGGATTGGGCGTTTTATCATTACCTGCTGCGCGGCAGACGCCTATCCGATCGGCTTGCCAGTAAAATTACTGATTGGTCAAAGCCGCACCACCTTTGCCCCAGACACTTGGCTAGAAATAGAAGGAGAAACGATCGTAGAAGAACTCCAAGGCAAGCGCAAATTAATCATTCAAGCATCCTCCCTCAAACCAATTCCCGCACCCAAAAACCCTTATGATTATTAGATGTTGAGTAAGTATCAGATGAAATTTTACCTTGATTGCGAAATGGAAAGTCCAGACCCAATCTCCGTATACAGATCAAGATACGGTAAAGTCAGCTAAAAAAGTGGCAGCATCCTCCTTTAGGAGTTGCAAATAACAAATTCAGCAACTACACTCGTAATTAGAAAATAAATTCTGAGTATATGTCATCAGAAAAAAAATTAGCTATCAAAGGTGCTGCCTGGACGATCGCCAGTTATGCAAGCAGTCAAATTATCCGATTTGGCAGTAACTTAATCCTGACGCGCCTGCTTTTACCCGAATTATTTGGTCTAGTAGGTCTAACCTACGTTTTTATAACAGGGATCAACTTATTTACAGACATAGGCTTGGGCCCAAGTATCATCCAGAACAAACGGGGGGAAGATCCTCAATTTCTCAACACCGCTTGGACACTGCAAGTTATTCGCAGCTTGTTCATTTGGATTGGTTTGCTTATAATTACCCAGCCCGTTGCGAGTTTTTATGAAGAGCCCCGTCTTCTGTGGTTGATTCCAATCATAGGTATAAATTCCTTACTCGGAGGGTTTAAATCTACTTCAACAGCCAGCCTAGAACGCAAAATGGCAGTGAAGAAAGTAGTAATTTTTGAGTTGGGCATACAGATTGTTTCTACAACAGTGATGATTGTCTGGGCATGGTTCGATCGCAGCATCTGGGCGATTATCGTCGGTGGCTTTACTGGAGCTTTCATGGAGTTAGTATGGAGCCATTTTTTGATTCCAGGCAAGTCAAACCGCTTTGCTTGGGATAAAGAAGCAGCTAAAGAAATATTTTCTTATGGAAAATGGATATTTTTGTCTACGGCTTTGTTTTTCTTGTGTTCTCAAGCCGATCGACTGATCCTAGGGAAAATATTTACTTTAACAATGTTGGGCATTTACGGCATCGCTTTTACCCTGGGGGATATGCCGCGCCAAGTCATCATCGCCATTAGCGGTCGGGTAATTTTTCCATCGATTTCTATGCTGGCAGAGTTGCCGCGGGAGGAGTTGCGCGCGAAGATACTCAAGAACCGCAATCTAATTCTAATACCATTAGCCGTAGGTTTAGCAATTTTTGTAATCTTTGGAGATCAGTTAATTTTAACACTGTATCGGAAAGAGTATGAGGCTGCATCTTGGATGATGCCAATTTTGGCGTTAGGTATCTGGCACACCACCCTCCACAATATCATGGGTTCTTGTCTGTTAGCCGTAGGAAAGTCTCAGTACCCAGCTATAGGCAATCTGCTGACTTTTCTGAATCTATGTATAAGTATACCGCTGGGATACTACTTAAAAGGTAATTTAGGTGCCGTGATTGCTGTAGCTCTCGGTGACCTTCCTACCTATGCAGTAACTAACTACGGTTTGTGGAAAGAAGGACTAACTTGTTTTTGGCAGGATATTCAATTAACAGGGCTGTTTGTAGTGGTGCTGGCCACTCTACTTTGGTGTAGAGTCGCTTTGGATTGGGGTCTGCCAATCGATAAAATATCACCGATGGATTTAGTTCCAATCAATCAACTATTTCAGTAAAAAAAGGAGATTGTTTCTATGTCAGCCGAACAAAATACAAGAAGCAAAGTAATGCACTTTATGTTCTTACAAATGGCTCTTTTACAAGAAATATCGCGAGTGGCAACAAGGTATAGTAAACTGATGTTTTTTTATCAAAAAAATCGGGTTATAAATTTGTTCAAAGAAAACGAACAGCCCGAAAAAAAACGCCCCAAAGTCTTTGTGGCTGTCCCACACATTACATCAGTTGAAGAATCTAACAATCCCGAAAAAGCCACAGCAAAAATAGAGAGACTCAGGCACACAATAGATGGACTGTTAACGACTTTTGCTCATTGCGACCTGACAATTACTATCCAAACTCTACCGAACAGGCACGTTACAGCCTACTTACCTGAATATCAAATTAAGTGCATTCAGATCCAAGAAGGTCCTGAATGCGACCCCATGTTTGTAGAGTTTAGACTTCAGGAAGAATTTGTCGAAAAAGTAGAAAAATTTGACTGGTTTTTATTTATAGAAGATGACATTGTTTTATACGATGCTTTCATTCTAGAAAAATTAGAAAGTTTTAACCGACAAAGCGGGTATGAGAATGCTATTCTTTACCCACACCGTTTTGAAATGTATCAAGGAACCAAGAGATACATTGATTTGACAATAGATGATGAACTATCGTGGAATAAACTATCTAGTGTAGAGATAGAAACTGTAAAATTTGCTGAGTGTACCAATCCTCATTCAGGATTTTACTGTTTGTCAAGAAAGCAGATGAAAGAGTGGATAAAATCAGGTCGCATCTTCAAAAATCAAGTAGTGAAGGTCGGGCCTTTAGAGAGTGCAGCCACTTTTTGTCTTTTGGAATGTTTCTCGATATATAAGCCCCACCCGTCAAACTTAAACTATTTTGAGATCAGGCATTACGATAGCAAATACTCTAAGCTATATCCCGAACCGGAATCGCCGTATACACTGTCAGCAGTTAATAATAGTTCCCACACACCCATCGGCAAGGCTTCGTCAAAGGGATCTAAGTAGTCGTCATGATTATTAGTAGGATGGGTAGATCGCAAGCGTTACCCCTAAACCTATTAAATAATTAGCGATTTGAGATGTGAGATTAAATTAAAAATCTAAAATCTCAAACAGTGTTGGACGCAAGTGGTATAATTGTAGGGTGCTCTACTGTCCTCAAAGCCTCTCTCTATCGAGCAATTTTTAGCACTGAGGCAGCCTAAAAGGTAAAATCTCAAATTTCACATCTCCACTCGGTTGATACTGTTGGAATTGCCGCAGACTCCACGGATTTAAGCTCGTGAGTTTAGTTCAGTCCTGGAGGCACACACACTTTCAAAAACCGAGTTTTTTACCAACATATTTCGTTATATTTCGTTGCAGCCCTTTAGCCTGGTAAAAAAAACCGTTTCAGAGGGCCGGGAGTACGCCCAAGACAGTAAAATTTAAGAGGGAAAATTTGGCAGTTACTTTTCAGCAGAAAGTAGGAGAGAAAGATTTGTGAGTATTTTTAAGAAAAAAATTAATCCTTCACCCTTCGCTATTCTGCCATTCCAACAGCCGATCGACCGCACGGCGATCGTCCTCATGCTAGTGCTGAGCTTCTTAATAGGGCTGCTGCTGCTGAGCGGCGATCGCACAGCACCCAGAGTGCGAGAATTTACCTGGGAAAATAAACAAATCGGCGCCGAAGATACCGGCTTTATCCTCACATTCTTTCGGCCGATGAACCAGTCCACGGTCGAAGAAAACTTAAAGCTAGAACCCCCCCTCCCCGGTAAATTTAGTTGGGCGGGAAGGCGCATGGCTTACACCCTCAAAGATCCAGCACCCTACGGCGTTACCTACACATTAAAACTCGCTGGAGCAACCGACAAGTATTTCGGAGAAAAAAACCAAAAAAAAGGAACGCTAATGCAACCGTTTAGCAGTTCCTTTCGCAGCCGCGATCGAGCTTTTGCTTACATCGGTGTCCAAGGCGAAACAGAAAGCAGATTAATGCTAGTCAATCTCACCAGCAGCGACTCAAAACCGATACCGCTGACTCCCAAAGATTTAGTTGTCACCGATTTTAAACCTTATCCCGACAGCGATCGCATTTTATTCTCCGCCACAGATCGATCAATCGCCCGTACTCGCGGCACCCTAAATCAAGAACTCTTCACAGTCACCACCGGCCTCAACCCCCAATCCGACTTAGGAAATCAACAAAAATACCCAGCCGGTAGAATCGACAAAATCTTAGACTCCAAAGATTACCAAAACCTCAAATTCGACCTCTCAGCCGACGGAAAAATCATAGTTGTCCAGCGCGTCAACCGTCGCAATCCCGGCGATTTCAGTCCTTGGATTTTGGAAGAAAAAGTGGCGCCCAGACCCTTGGAAAATGAACAAGGCGGAGATTTTATGATTCGCCCCGACAGCAAATCGATGGTAATATCTCAAAAACAAGGATTAGCGATCGTCCCCCTCAAACCCGAAGCAGATCCAGTAGAATTTTTGCCAAAATACGAACAAGTATTGGGCATGGCCCGCGACAACTCCGCCGCCGCCTACGTTAAATACAACAGCGACTTTACTCGATCGCTTTTCATCTTAGATAACCAAGGTGTAGAACAAGAAATATTGCGTATTCCCGGCAGCATTATGGCTGTTTATTTCGATCCCCGCAAAAACGAAGACAACCAAGTTCAGCGTCTATACTGTTTGTTAGCCCAACGCCTCAAAACAGAAAGCTACAAAGAACAGCCTTTCATCGCCACCATCGACCTCAAAAAAGAGGGTACTCGTTTGGTAGGAACCATCAAACCGCTGCTGATTTTGCCCAACCAATTAGATACCCAAATCAGTTTATCTCCCGACGGGCTGGCATTAATTTTCGACCAATCAGTCACAGCAGCAACTCCCTCCGTAGCAGACAGTCCCCGCAACGATAGTGGACAGTCGATCGCCACCAGCCGCCTCTGGCTGCTACCCTTAGTAGAAATACCCGCAGATGGTTCTCCCGCAAAACTACAGCCAGAAGAACTTCCCTTTGCCGGCTATCACCCCCGCTGGCTACCATAAACCAATTTGAGATTTGAGATCGAACTGCTGACTAATGACTGGTGACTAATCTAAAATCTAAAATCTAAAATCTAAAATCCTTATGACTCCCGAAGAAATTAGCAATACCCTTAAAGACTTATTTGGTGACACTGTTGAGATGCCTGCTGCCACTTCTTGGCAAGTAGAAACCCCCAATTTTCGCCTGTTAGTCCTCCTTTCAGAAGACGGGAGTTGGCTGCGGATTTTGTTGCCGATCGCCGATGCCCAAGAAGCTCAACCATTTCTTGATAAACTCCTAGAAGCTAACTTTGACACCACCCTCGAAACTCGCTACGCCTTACATCAAAACGTTTTGTGGGGAGTATTTCAGCACAGTTGTGCCACACTCGATGCCGCCGATTTCTCAGCCGCCGTCGCCCGAGTGCTGGCTTTGCAAGAGAGAGGTTTGTCTGACTTTTTCGGCGGTTTGATAGAAAGCCGCATCCGTCAAATCATCAAAGCTGCGAAGACGCAGGGACAGTCTGTCGAAACCACCCTTCAAACTTTAGACCGTTTCTACGCAGAGGGATTGATGGGTGAAATGGAACTAGGGCGAGAGTCTAGCGAAAAAACTCTCGCCGCTTGGCGGTATCAGCTAGAACGCCTCTGGCCGGAGGTGGAACCCTAAAAGAATTGGAGATTGCTGATTGGAGATTGCAGATTGCAAAAAACTGATGACTATCGAGGTTCGGAAGTTGCCTAAAGTTGCATTTCTTTTGAGTGGTATAGCAACCGCGGCCGACGCTTAGGATGTTCTTAATTCCACAAACCCTTGGGGAACATTGCTTCTTCCTTCTCTCGCGACGATAACTAAAGCCTTCCATCCGTTACATTCGGTTACATCCGAAGAAAGCGAATTCGTTGCCGAACTTCCTTTGGCTAGGGCCCTAGTCTTGACAATTGGAGCCTGCAAGCCCCTTGGACAATGGCTAATCCGGGCCCTCGAACCCTCACAGGATGCCAGTATATTCACTGATAACCCGCTCGCGGTTCTCCAATTCCCTTCTATCACGGGAAAAATGGTATAATTTATCACAATAATTAGTTATAAATATTAAAAATTTTCGGAAAACACCCGATCGCAGGTATATCATGGTAAAAAGTTTACAGCAGAGATCAGTAAGTTCCACAAAAGCTTCGATCGTTTAATATTGACTTAGAAACAAAATCTTTAGGAGACAATGCTACTGCGATCGGGTTTTCCCATCGGGTGCTGTTGTAATTTCACAAATTAGCAACTACCCGCTACCAATTACCAGTTACGAATTAATAGCAACTTAAGTTGTTCATGAATACAATTTTTAACAGGGGTTTCATCTATGTTTGCTGTGCGTGAGACTAGCTCGGAGTTATCAGTGTTGCATATACCTGAATTTTGTACTTGGAACATCTCCTTAGAATCAACTCTCCTAGACCTGCCACTCTCCAACTGCCAAATTGAATTAACTCAACAGGCAAAAGAAGTAGCCAAGGCTTTTGAAGAAAATTCAATGCTTCCCGGCGTCATTTTGACAGATAGTGGTAATTTTGTCGGCATGATATCCAGGCGTCTATTTTTTGAAAAAGTTAACTGCCGCTACGGAGTAGAAATGTTTTTCAAGCGACCAATAGAGGTGCTGTACAAGTTTGCCAAGCCAGAGGAACTCATACTTCCCGCCAGTAAATTAATAGTAGAAGCCGCCCAGGAATGTCTTTACAGATCAGCAGAATTAATTTACGAACCCGTAGTAGTGGAAATAGCCCCCCAAGCCTACAAGCTGTTAGACGTACACCAATTAATGGTCGCTCAATCAAGAATTCACGAATTAACAAATAAGTTACTCCACAAACAAACGCAAGCCAAACTCATCCAAACCGAAAAAATGGCGAGTTTGGGGAGGATTGTAGCAGAAGTAGCCCACGAAATCAGAAATCCGCTGAATTGTATTTGGGGAAATTTAACTTTTCTGCTGTCCTATTTTGAACACTTGCTTCAGCTCATGTCGGTTTATGAAGAAGAATATTCGGCACCCTGTCCCCGAATTGATGCCCTTAAAAAAGAAATTGAATTTGATTTTTTACAAGAAGATTTGCCGATCACCTTAGAAGGGATGGAGTTGGGAGCCTCACAATTGCTAAAAATAGTTAACGGGCTGCACCACTTCTCTCACATGGACGAGACAAAACCAGCCGAGACAGATATTCACGAATGCGTGGAGATGACGCTGTTAATTTTGAAAAATCGCTTTAAAAACAGCATAGAGGTGGTTAAAAATTACGGCGAACTGCCCCTAGTTAGAGGCTACTCCGGTCAGTTGAGTCAGGTGTTTTTGAACTTGTTAGTTAATGCTCTAGACGCCCTGACCGAGTACGCAGCCGATCGAGAAATACACACCCAGTGCGGGGACAACTGGCAGCCCCAAATCGAAATTACCACTAAAGTGATAGAAACCGAACACGGCAAGCGAGCCGCAATTTGCATTGCCGATAACGGGCCAGGCATTCCCCCAGAAAATCAGCAGCAGATATTTGACACCTTTTTTACCACTAAACCAGCAGGCAAAGGCAGCGGTATGGGGCTGGCTATCTGCCATCAAATCGTCACAGAAAAGCACGGCGGCCAACTCAAATTGCGATCGCAACCAGGTAAGAACACTGAATTTGAAATTCTCCTGCCTATAGTTGGCACAACATGATTAGCTTAAGAATATTCTCGGTTGTTCGCTCCTGCGGTGAAATGATAGGGTAGCTTAGTAGTAGGTGCTCATTTCACTTTCCCAGCGTTTCGGCAACTAAAAGTTCCAGTGGCAAATAAATTCAGTTCCAAACTCCTTGGCCCTTCAGTCTCCGAAGGCAGCCATCAAGACCTTTCGCTAGAGTCTACCCTCTGGGATTTGCCCCTGTATGACTTTCAGGTTAAATCGAGCTGCTTGGCCGTGGCAGTTGCCGAAATGTTTGAACAGCATCCCCTCGTGCCGGGGGTCGTCTTGATGGAAGCAGGAGAGTTTGCTGGCATGATATCCCGCAGGCAACTGCTGGAATATTTGCTCAAACCCCAAGGCCCAGAGCTATTTTTGCACCTGCCACTAAAAGTTCTCTACAGTTACGCTCGCGTCGAAATATTATTGGTGGCAGAGAGTACAACCATTTTGGCAGCAGCCCCACAAGCTCTGCGTCGATCGCCCGAATTGCAGTCAGAACCGATCGTCGTCCAAATAGACTCCCAATCTTACCGACTCTTAGACCCTAACGCACTCAACATCGCGTACTGGCAAATTCGTGGCATAGAAACTCAAGTCCGCTACGAAAGAGCCCAAACTCAAATGATTCAAAGCGAAAAAATGGCTAGTTTAGGGCGTTTAGTCAACGGAGTAGCCCACGAAATTTTAGATCCGGTAGGCTTTATCTGGGGGAATTTAACCTACGTCAGCGACTACAGCAAAAACTTGATGGAATTGCTCTCAGTTTACGACGCATACTGTACCGATCCCCCGCCGGAAATAGCACGGCTCAAAGAAGAGATCGACTATGACTTTTTGCAAAACGACTTCCTCCGAACTGTTGCCAGCATCAAATCAGGAGCAGAACGTTTGAGCAAGTTGGCAACCAGTTTGCAAAACTTCTGCCACATCGACGATATTTATCCCAAACCCACCGACTTGCACGCCAACATAGACAGCATACTTTTGCTGCTCAAAAGTCGTTTGACTAGGGAAATCCAAGTAGTGAAAAACTACGGCTACCTGCCACCAGTGCCGTGCTATGCAGGACAGCTAAACCAAGTATTTATGAATATATTGACGAATGCTATTCATACATTAATTAACGAAGCAGTCGGTCAAGAATTGGCAAAAGAGTTCAAAGGTGGAGGACTCAGAGACGCCGATCGCCAGCCTAAAATTGAAATCACAACTCAAGTCTGCTGTCCCGAACCTGCGTCGGATTTAGACAAACTTCATGTTCGCTGGGTTTCGATTTGCATAGCGGATAACGGGCCAGGAATGTCACCTAGCAAGTACAAAAAAATCATAGAATCATTCTCTACTGAAAAACGCGCCCTCAAAGAAACCAGTTTAGCAGTTAGCTATCAAATAGTGACGGGCAAACACGGCGGTGCATTCAGAATGCGATCGGAATTAGGCAGAGGCACTGAATTTGAAATTTTGTTACCCTTGGCTTGAAGAAGTCAGTAGTCAGTTGGCAGTTGGCAGTTGGCAGTAGTCAGTTGGCAGTTGGCAGTTGGCAGTAGTCATCAGTTATCAGTCAACAGTCAACAGTCAACAGTTAACAGTCAACAGTCAACAGTCAACAGTCAACCATTCTCTAATTGACTGCCGCACATTTTACAAAATCTAGCATTAGCATCGTGTACCGACCAACCGCAACCTTTACAAACAGCTTCTCCGTGATTAGCACTTTTAACTAAGTGCTTAATCAAGTCCCCCAATTGCCAAGGAATCAGAGCAATTCCCGTCAAAATCATCAAAATAGTCAGAAAACGGCCGGATTCCGAAATCGGAGTAACATCGCCAAATCCCACCGTAGTCATGGTGACAACCGAGAAATAAACAGCATCTAAAAAAGTTCCAAAACTTTCGGGATTTGCCGGATGTTCCACTTGATAAATCAAACCAGAATAAACAAAAATTATTGCCAGCAAAGTAAACAAAATCCGAGCAAAAATCGCCCCATCTTCGCTGCTGATGCGGAAAATAGAAATTTTCAATTCCAGAAAACGGATGAGTCGGAGAATTCTAAACCAGCGGAAAATGCGGATAAAACTAACGTTGACAAATCCCAGCAAAAATGGTAATATTGCCAGCAAATCAATAATAGAAAAAAAACTAAAAATAAATTTAACTCGATTTTGGGCACACCATAGTCGCAATAAATACTCAAAAACAAAAACAACTAAAAGCGCTGTATCGAGAGTTTGCAAATTAATTCTAACAGTTTCCGAAATCGGGTAAGTTTCGGCGATGAAGCTGGTCGAAGATAAAAGAATGAGTCCGGTAAGAGTTAAATTGACGGTTCTGCCAATGGGGGTTTCGATATCTTCGAGATAAAATCCAATTTGCGATCGGGTTAACATAGATGAGATAATTAATACCATTTATGAGGTAAGGAAATTATCGCATATGAGTATCGAATTAACTAAGGGTGAAAGGTTCAATCTTTCTAAAGAAAGTCCTAATTTCAGTAAAATTGCGATCGCCCTGGGTTGGCAAGTCAGCCAGACAGCACAAAACTGCGACATTGACGCATCTGTTTTTATGTTAGCGGCGGACGGTCGCATTCCTGATGAAAAGTATTTTGTATTTTACAACAATCTGACATCGCCGGACGGTTCGGTGCGGCATTCTGGAGACAGCAGGAATGGACAAATTGAGGGAGATGATGAGACGGTTTATCTGGATTTGAGCAAAATCAATGCGGCGATTCAGGAAATAGTGTTTGTTGTGACTATTCACGACGGCAAGGAAAAAAATCAAAGTTTTAGTCAAGTTGAAAATGCTTTTATCCGGCTTTACAATTCAGAGAATCTCAGGGAATTGGTTCGGTACAATTTAAATCAGATATTTTCGCAAGAAACGGCTTTAGAATTTGGACGGTTGTATAAGAAGAATGGCGAATGGAGGTTTCAGCCGGTAGGACAGGGATATAATGCCGGGTTGCAAAGTTTTGTAGATAAGTATTATGTTGAAAATGCGGTTGAGAAGGGCGCGAATGCTGGTGAGAAGGTTGATGATGCTGAGGTTTTGAGGCGGTTTAGCGATCGGGTGGATCGGTTATTGCGCGAAGAGGCGATCGATCAGACACCGATTCCAGTATCTAGCGAAGCGGTAGAACAGCCGGCTGCTACTCCTGTGAATGCCGATACTGTGGAATCTGAGGAAGAGGAAAAAATAGATGATTCGGCAGGAGAAAATCTGGAACCAGCGATCACTGCTGAGGAATTTTTGGAACGGTATCAGAAAGAACGAAATTTTACGGGAGTTAATTTAGCTGGAGTCAATCTGAGCAGAAAAGTCTTGGGTAAGGTCAACCTTAGTAGCGCTAATCTAAGCGGTGCAGAACTTTCTCAAGCAAACTTATCTGGTGCTAACCTGAGTGAGGCAAAGTTATCTCATGCCAACCTTTACAAAGCTAATCTCAGCGGTACAAACTTACGTAAAACGCAATTCGTGAATGCAAATTTAAGTGCAGTCAATCTGTTGACTGCAAACCTCAGTGAAGTTAATCTGAGTGGAGTAAATCTTACCTCTGTTCATTTATCTTTCGGGGTAGATTTGAGTATGGCAAACCTCAGTAACGCAAACTTAAATTGGTTGGATTTGACTCAGGCGCGATTGATGAATGCTGATTTGAGTAATGCCAACCTAAGTAAAACGAAACTATTCGATGCAAACCTTAAAGGGGCAAATCTTGAAGGAGCAAACCTTCAAGGAGCGCTTTACAACAGAAAAACTATCTTCCCCGCAGCCTTCGATCCTGTTAAAGCAGGTGCTTACTTAATTGCTTCTAATGCTGCACTTCCAATGGCAAACCTAGCTGGTGTTAACTTGAGTTATGTCAACCTAAGTGAAGCAAACTTGAGCCGTGCAAACTTAAGGGGAGCAAATTTGCAGAACGCGAAACTGCTTCAAGCGAATCTGAGTGAAGCAAATTTGAGTGAGGTAAATCTCTACGCTGCTGACTTAACTATGGCCAACCTAAGTAAAGCTAACTTGCTCAAAGCAAACCTTAAAAACGCAAAATTAGCTGTGGCAAACTTGAGTGGAGCAAACCTGCAACAGGCAGATTTATACTGTGCTAACCTAACTGCGGCAGACTTGAGCGAAACGGATTTGAAAGATACACAATTAGGCAGTGTAAACTTCAGCAGTGCGAACCTAACTAGCGTTAATCTGGTAGGAGCAAAGCTTCACTCAGTCAATTTCAGTGGGGCAAACTTGGATCGGGCTAATCTCTGCGGGGCAAGTTTAGTAGACGTAGATTTGAGTGGATCAACACTTAGCTCTGCCGATTTGCGCGGTGTAGATTTGAATAATACAAACCTAGAAAAAGCCAACCTAAAGGGAGCGAACCTAAGTGGGGTGGCTAATCTGGAAACGACAAAACTCGCAGGTGCAATTATGCCAGATGGCACAACTCACGAATAAATTCGATCGCACGTAGTAAGAGTAAGATGGACAATGTATTGGTGTCAATTTAACCGAAAGTCCGCCAGGGAATGAATTCCCTGCCGGACTGAGGGAAATAGCGTTAAATTGACACCAATGGCGGACATGGCTCGCCCTACAAATAGAGTATGATTAGTGTTAAATGTCAAATACATAGATTTTCGATGAATGAATCCGACACAGAAATTATAGAATCTACCCTCAGATGGATGACGGAATTTGTTGAGTTACCGCATCCAGTTTTCAGCGATTTACCCATTTGTCCATTCACTAAAAAAGCACGCTTGACGAATCAAATTTTATTCAAAATCGAGCGTTTTTCAGCGCTAACTGAGTTCGATCGCGATTCTGCAATAATGAAATCGATTTATGAATTTTACAATTCGGAATTTGAAATAATGGTAGTAATTAATCCTCAAAAAACAGCAATTACTGCGCCAGAAACTAAAGAATTGATAGACAAATTGAATAATCAGATTTCAGAATTGGGCTTGCTGGCTTTTCACGTCCATCCCGAAGAAGATTTTAATATTGACGGGCTTCATACTAGGAGGATGCCCTATCCGGGCTTCACTGTTCAAGTAAATTCTAAGCTGAAGCCAGCTTCCGATTCTTTAGAGAAAACTGAATATTACAAAAATTGGACTGCCGAACAACTAAAAAATTTCGGGATTCCGAGAAATTGACGATCGCCCACCCTCCCTTTCTCCCTGTCTTGCTTCGCGCCCTTGGCTACTTTCATCGCTTCAATCCTCCATGAGTTTGATGAGAGTTGTAAAAATACGATCGCACTCTGAAGAAGCCTTGCGAACCTTGTCAACATCCAACATTTCTAACAGCTTGGAAGCGTGCTGTATTTTTTGATATTCGCCTTTCGATTTTGTGTCGCGGCTAGCTGCTTTCAGACTTCGTTCTAACAAATCCTTTTCAATGGTCTCTACATTGATATTTTTAGGAATCTCATTTTGTTTAAATCCCTGTCCGTAAAATCTTTTTAAAGTATCAATATCCGCCATGAACCAAGCTTCCATCGCTTGAACCATGAGATAGCAATGAGTGTCATTAACCCCAGGCGAATCCCAATTATCCCTCCACTTCAAATGCTCCCAAGGCGACTGCTTTACAACAGGTGCTTCTGATTCAACCAGAAGGATGACAAACGCATCTGGGTGAGCGGCAAAAGCATTTTTGAAATCCCTCAAAGCATTATTCCGGGAACCGCAAAGAGTGATAGTCCACTTGATTTTCTTGCTTTGGACAACCTGCACAATTTCTTTGAAAAAACTGCTAACTCCTTGTCGGAGCAATGCCTTTGTATTCTTGCCCTCGCCGCCGCCTTCGATGTAAATGCGAATTTCTTTTACCATCGGTTGCCCCCGATTTCTCCCATCCGCCAAAGGTCTCCCAAAGTGTAATTCTCAAGCCATTTTTTCAGTCGTTCGGGATCGAGACGGTTCAGGTGACTTCCTCTATCATCCCGATCGCATATTAACACTGACTCAGGACTCAGAGCCGACACTAAAGCATCGGAATGAGTTGTCACAATCAATTGTGTGCGCTGTGAGGCTTCGATCAACATTTCAGCAACAACAGGCAGAATGTCGGGATGCAAGCCAATCTCCGGTTCTTCAATACATATAAGTGGCGGGGGAGTTGGATCGAGGAGTAAAGCTATTAAGAATAAATAACGCAGCGTACCGTCTGATAAACGAGTTGCGGGAATTGGCTGAGTTAATCCTGTTTCGCGGATGAATATCTGGACAGTACCGCCATAAATCTTGATACTCAGTTCTTCGGCTGCATCGTAGAACAGTTGTAATTTTTCAATAATCAGCCTACTTCCTAATTGATACTGTAAGTTATTTAAAACCAGTCCTAAGTTGCCACCATCTTCTAGGAGGGGATGTTCTGGCCAGTCAGTTTGCTGAGCCTTTCTAGATACTGAATCTCTCCCTGTCTGCCAGTTACGATATAAACCAATGTCGGCAAATTTATTTCCCAGATATGATAGTTCGGGATATAGTTCGGGATCTTTTCTTTGAGATAAGATAGATTGATCGGGAATGATATCTTCTCGCCGCAGATTCCGCAGCGTTCTTGGTTGCTGCTCGTTGTCCTGTATAACATTGATAACAGGGCGACCCCGATCGCTATAACGGTAATAGAAAAATGGCTGGCTTTCAGAACTATTGCGCGGTGCCATATCTTCTATAGCTTCGTCCACTACTTCAAGTCTCTGACCGACTGCGGTAAAACTAATCTGATAGCGCAGTGGCATCGTTCGTTCTGGGTAATCTAAAATAGCCTCAATTTTTGCTGTGGGAGTACCTTTTCCACCTTTCCACAGAAAATCGCTGATACCACCTCCTTGACGAATCGGAGTAAGTAAGTCGGTAGGTGTTGCCTTCAACACTCCCATCGCTTCAATTAAGTTAGACTTGCCGGATGCGTTAGTACCGATCAATACATTCAGGGGTTGCAGTTCAATTTTTTCCCCTTCACTTCCATAGGAAAGGAAGTTTTGCAGTTGCAGGGAGTGAATAAATCTCTTGCCTTCCACCTTGTCCTCCTATGCCAATTCTGCATTATTATACTTTACGAAAGCTTTCCTTTTTAGTCTTGAATTAAGTAGGTTTCAAAACTACCGATTCCAAGTCTTTGCCTTGAAGTCGGAGGGGGAGTGAGATATCCCGATCGATCGCACAACAGGCGACCTACTCTCCTGCAAAGGTCTGTGACCCATTACAATTAGTTCAGCAAAAAATCTTTACACATAAGAACTCATGCAGCTTAAGTCAACAACCCGCCATATTCGCATATACACCGCCATCCTCGAAGATAACGAACTCGTACCCAGCAACGACCTTTTGACCCTCGACATTGACCCAGATAACGAACTTAACTGGGATGACGAGTCAGTCAAACAGGTACAGGCCAAATTCGACCAACTCGTAGACGCTTACGAGGGCGAAGACTTGACCGAGTACAACCTCCGCCGTATCGGTTCGGAGTTGGAACACTTGGTACGATCGTTCTTACAAAAAGGCCAAATCAGCTACAACCTCAACAGCCGCGCTGTCAACTACAGCATGGGATTGCCTCAAGTTGATGCCAAAGTTCACCTGTAAGGGCGATCGGGCGATCGGCATTTATGTCAAGTTAAGATTGAAACCCATAATAAATGTCGCTTGTAGCTGAGTTTCGATCCCTCCTACTCCTCTTAATCAGGGGAGTACGGGGGAAAAAGAGGGTTATGTTTCGTCTCTGGCTTTGGGGATGGAGGGAGATTTAGACTTGGATACAGAGGAAAGGTGGAGATGGGGAGAATTGGGAAAATGTGCTTTTATTCTTCTTCCTGCTTGTTTCTGACTCCTGACTCCTGACTCCCGGCTTCTTCCTTCTTCCGACTTCGATCGGACTTCTCCCCCGCCTCCCCAGCATCAACTGGAGAATTTGGAACGCGATCGCGTTCCAAAAACTGTTTAACTGCAAGTTGACGGTTGGTCATAAACTGACCCCAAGCGCCGGGAAACAGCCCATCCAAGGTTTCCACCAGCGCCCAAACCTCAAGATTCATCACTTTGTAATAGAAACTGTGAGAATGTTGAATGCTAGTGAGTATTTCGTCTATTTCAACAGCAGGCGGCAGCTTCGGATCGGACAAATTCTTGGGAAAGGCGCTGGGATCATGTGGGGGCATGGTTAAATAGCTAGTAAAAGTATAGTCATTTATGACATGACATAGGAGGCATTGAGTCCCTCCCCTTTCGCTCGTACTTTGAGCGGATTGACTCGCCTTGGCTGAACTACACAGCTCTCTATCCCATCGCTAAACGCATTTGGGATTGCTTTTCTTAGGATGTTGTATGAGGCGTTGACATCGGAGTTAATTAATTGACCGACCGATGTCTTGTACAAACCTCTCTTGATTCGCTTACCGCTAAATGTGACACCATCAGCGCCAGTATTCCCGTACACAGGAATCGGGTCTAGATTCAGGAAATTCGACCTAGATGTGTAAGATTCTTCTTGCACGATTACCTTCATCCCAACCAATCGAGCTTTATATTCTATCATTTCAATCAGTCGAGCATGAGGAATGCCGACGAAGTTTTGGTTGGTTTGCTTTCCTAAATCAATCTCGGTTTTCCATTGTGCATTTTTGCCGACAACTAGCGTCCCAATTTGATTAGCGACCAAAAGGTCAACAATTAGGCGACTGGTATGATGCAAGTAATTATCGACTTTTTGGTGGCGACAGCGAGTTAAGCGTTGAATGCGGGGTGAACTCTTGCGACTTCCTTTTAACTGATATTGTAACCGTGCTTTACGTTTGTTGTAGAACTGGTTGATTGATTTCAACGGACGCCCGTTAATCAACAGAGGTATAAAACCCGGCTGATTTGAAGTTAACGCCGCTAAGTTATTCAGACCTAAATCAATACTAGCTACGAATGTGTCGTCACGGGCGGTGGACGCCGGTTCATCATAAACCACCTCAATCACATAGGAATCACATTTGGGAACCAGCCTAACTTGGCAAATTTGAGCGGAATTTACTTGGGTCTTTATCAATATTTCCGTACCCGAAAGCTTGATAATTCCTTTCTTCAATTGCTTGCTGCTAATCGCCTGAATCGTATAGACAAGAATATTACGACCCTTGGTCTTATCCTTATATTTCGGTAGCTTCGGACGACCAGTGAATTTAGAGGAATCAATTTTGTAAGCTTTGACTGCTTCAAAAAAGGATTTCCAATTCTTGTCCAATACCATCAAGATTTGTTGACTAACCTTGGCGGGCATTGCCTTGTATGCTTGATGAGATTTCATCAAACGGTTCATCTCGTTGTAATTGATGTGGCCCCATCCATAAACAAAACTCTGACGAATGATGTAATTGGCGGCCTTGTAGAGATTTTTGGATTTAAAAGCTAATTCATCAATTTCAGCAAAACGGTGTTCCGTAGATTTAATGATGTGTCGCTCTGTTAGCTGCATTTGGATTTTCCATTCTTAACGCTCGCAACATTCTTGATTTCTATGAGTAGATGATACTACTATTGTTTATTAATGCTTAAAAGTTTAATGAACTTTTACAATTCTCAACAGCTTGCAGAGGCCGGTCAGTCGATTTTAGATTTTAGATTGACTCCACAGATGAATCTGGGGGCTTGAACTAATATCTAATTTTTTTTTCTCTCCCCGACTCCTGTCGGGGGCTGGCATCCGGCAGTAGATGTGAGATGTGAGATGTGAGATTGTAGATTTTATACTTTAGATGGACTCCAGAGATGAATCTGGGGGCTTTTATCCGTCTTTGGACCAGGTTAAATTTAACTTAACTTGCGAAACTCGGTCAAGAGGCAATGAACACCCTTGGCGAGAAAACCGAGAAGTGATATTTATTTATACCTGTCGGCTCAGGTGATTTCTACCTAGCAGCATCATACCATTAGAGTTAGTATAAAATCTCAATTCCCTTGAGTGCTGCGATTTCTTCGGAAATTGCCGCTATCAGGAATATGCTGAAAACAGCGTGATTTCCAACCGATGACTGGGGTGTCGCGCGATCGTCTAACCCTGAAAGCTCATAGTAAAATTCATCCGGCAGTCAACAAAATGGTAAACTGTTCGTGTCAGTACAAGACATTAAAACCTACCCCTAGACTGGGGGAAAGTCAGATATCACTACGCACACAACAGTGGAAACGTGGTGAGCCCGGGAACCTGAAAAATCAGGATATTAGGACTGCGAAGTCTTAAGAATCTGCGTCTGTTGAGAAAGCGGGGGTGTCAAATAATCGCCACGTATCAACCCGTCGAGGTTCAATCGCTAAAATAGTTCAGATCAGCACGCTTGCCCAAAGGCGTCAGGAACCCTTATGCAAAACTCTGTGGCAAAACACTACTTATGGGCTTTAGGTGAAGGGATCAAAGGGTGTAAGCCAGGCGATCTGATCGCTGGTCGCTACTTGGTCAAGCGCGATCGACTTCTTGTCGATACTCAACCCGAACACTTGCCGGAACTGCCCGAAGAGATTCCGAGTGTTGTCACTCCTTATCTGAGACTGTTTGCCTATCAGTTGCACGTACCTCAAGTATACGGCCTGGTATCGTCCAGGATGAGCAAGCTATCGGGAGATATCTGGCTACTGGAAAACGTGCCTATTTTGAAGGTGACGGAATCTTTAATGCCGGAATTGGCGGACTCCTGGAAAGGAGCCGCAGCGATGCGCCAGCTCAATTGGCTGTGGCAAATGGCTCAGTTGTGGCAGCCTTGTATCGCTCAGGGCGTGGCTTCGACGCTGCTGACTCCGGAACTGCTACGGGTGGAAGGGCAATTGGTGCGGTTTCTGGAATTGCAGCCCGATCACAAACCGCCTCATTTGTCGCAGTTGGGCAAATTGTGGCAGCAGTGGCTCGAAGATGCTCACCCAACTATTGCCAATTTTTTAAGGCAACTTTGCCAGCAAATGGTTGCCGGTCAAGTGCGCCACGGCGAACAACTGATGGGCCAGTTGGATAAAGCTTTGGCAAAGTGCGGCCGATTTTACGATCGTCACGTTGAAATTGCCACGGGCACGGATGTAGGCAGATCCCGCGCTCACAATGAAGATGCTTGCTATCCGCCCAGCGGTACGCTGTTCGCAGGAAACCCGGGCGCAGAAGCTTGCGCGATCGTCTGCGACGGTATCGGTGGACAAGACGGCGGCGAAGTCGCTTCGGAAGAAGCAATTGGTGTGCTGTGCGACAAGTTGCAGCAAATGCCCCTGCATCAGGCTAATTGGGACCCATTGAGCCTGACTTCCAAGCTGGAACGGGCGGCTTGTGCTGCTAACGACAAGATAGCCAGTCGCAACGACAGCGAACACCGCCAAGGCCGCCAGCGGATGGGAACTACGCTAGTTATGGGTTTAGCCCATATTCACGAGCTCTATGTCGCCCACGTCGGAGACAGTCGGGCTTACTGGATTACTCGTACCGGCTGCTATCAAGTTACTCTCGATGATAATGTGGCTTGCCGCGAGGTGCGTTTGGGCTACTCTCTCTACCGGGATGCTTTGGAACAAGTGGCCGCCGGAGCTCTGATTCAAGCTTTGGGGATTACTTCGTCCAACACTCTGCACCCGACTATACAGCGTTTTCCGGTGGATGAAGACTGCGTTTTGCTGCTGTGTTCCGACGGTTTGAGTGATAAAGACCGGGTTGAGGAATGTTGGGAAGCGGAGATTTTGCCAATTCTCGACGGTAGCATTAGTTTGGGTAAGGCGCGCGATCGACTGATTGAGATTGCTAATACTAGAAACGGTCACGATAACGTCACTGTTGCTTTAATTCACTGTCAAGCACATTTGAGGGAAGACGGCAATACTTTTACAGAACTGTCTGTCGCACCTTTAGATACGCCGATCGAACTAATTTCCGATAGCGAGGATATGCCAACGGATTTGAATGGGCCCACAAGCCTTGGCGGTGCGAATTCTGAAGGAAAAACGCAGTTGTTACAGCCGGAAAAAAGCAAAAGCCCATTTTCGCTGCTGCTGAAAATTTTATTTTTATTAGGCTTGGGGGGTGTATTTGCTTATTTTTTCATCCCTCCGGTGGGTCGCGCGATTGATACTGCCGGGGAGTCGATTTTCGGGAAACGCGGTTTAATTAAAGCTGGAAAGACGCCGGAGAAAACAGTTGAATCTGTAGCTTCTCCGGTCAAATCTTTAGAAACAGGCTCGTTTATAGAGATTAAAAGTTCTGCGACTGGGGAATTAGGAAAAGAGGGCGATGGCTTGGATTTGCAAGGCGCAATCGGTGAGTTGACTGTCAAAGGAACAGTCCCAGCCGGCAGCGTTTTGCAGGTGACAAACAAACAGCTTACGCCTCAAGGCAATTGGCTGGAATTGAAAGTTTGTTCGATTCCTGAAATAGTGCGATCGAACTCTCCCAAACCCGAGTCAAATAAAGATTTTTCTACAGTTTCAAAACCGACACTGAATCCATCTCCCGCTGTGGCAAATCCCTCGCCTTCCCCGCCAGTTAAGGCAACAGTTGAAGTAGAAAGCGCCAAGCTGCAACCGGGGGAAATCGGATGGATTCAAGAACAAGATGCCATTTCTAAAGTAGTCTCTAACCTATCCTTAAACCAAATTCAAAAGGGGAAATGTGTTGATTCTGACTCAAATCCCAATGCAAATTAAACTGTTAATGCTTGAGTATATTTATCTAAATTGATAGAGTTTAGTAGAAACAAAAATGCAGATTTCTCAACAAAACTAAGATTAATATCATGTCCGGTCGAGCGATCGCCATTTTTGCAGGAACCCGTAAGCCAACAGTACCTGGCAATAATTAACAATCTCAAAAACCCGCCCCGACCGGGATATTATGGTTAATCGATCGGACATGATATAACTGATACCATCGGTGGTCAAGTAGCTGGCATAATTTTAGATTTGAGATGGGAAATTATTAAATTACCAATCTCAAATCTAACAAGGTTTCAAAATTGCTAACCTAATTTGTTAGATACTTCTGCCAGTTTAGTCACCATTTGGGATACGGCTTTGTCAACTGCCGCGCTCAAAAGTGAGTCTTCATTGCTGCTGCCAGAATTGCTGCTGATACCTCTGACAGAAATATTAGAATCGCTTTGATCTGCTTCTCCTACTGCTTTGGCTGTGGCAAGAATATCTCCCGAAGCTGTACCGATTAACCGCACATCTATTTGAACGGTAGCTTTGGTTTTTTGTGAACCCGCGCCGATTCCCATGAAACTGCCGCCGCCGGATTGTTTGTCGATATTAAACTTGGTAATGGTGCCGATGAGCACGGCGTCAACTCCTAATTGTTTGCCAATTTCGGCTGCTGTGCCAGCATCCATCGCGCCGCTGCGATTTTGCTGTTTGAGCACTTGTTCGAGTTTGCTGCGATCGACTACTGTATAAGTGCCGTTGTTGACGAGTTCGTTGATTAACAGTTCGCTGATGCCTTTGGCGGCGCCGACTCCCCTGTAGGAAGTGTAATAGCTGTTGGTGGGGCCGTAGTCGAAGTCCATGACGACGAGGCGTTTTTTGGCCGTTGCTTGGGCGAGTTGGGTTGCGGGTTCGGTGGTGGCTGGTGTGGCGATCGCATTTACTGAGACGCCTGCTAGCATTAGAGTAGCGAGGGAAATGCTGGTTAAGCGAGATATGGTGGTTGTTTTCATAAAGCTTACCTCACAGTTGTTTTGTGCCGACTCTAGGATACTTTACGGAAC
Organism: Microcoleus sp. S36b_A4; assembly: GCF_036700645.1. Taxonomy (NCBI): domain Bacteria; kingdom Bacillati; phylum Cyanobacteriota; class Cyanophyceae; order Oscillatoriales; family Microcoleaceae; genus Microcoleus; species Microcoleus sp. S36b_A4. The sequence continues at coordinate 25,831 of NZ_JAUBPI010000052.1, forward strand.
AGTCCGATGTCAGGGTTGGGGGGTGAGGAGGTTGGAATTGGCGGGCTTTAGTGTGTTGGGACTTTCAACAGGCTTAATTTTGGTTAATTAACCGCAGAGGACGCAGAGGACACTGAGAAAGAAAGGAAGAGTTTAATCAAGCTTTCAATCCTTTATAGGGATTTAGGGGTTTTCCTGCCAATAAATTTAATATCTCTGTACTTTAACGGTGGCCACAACCGCACAGCCATCCAAAATTCCTCTTACGCCCCAGCTTCCATAAAACCCATCAACCAATTAGCCATCGTCGCCCTGCGAGTCTGTCTGGGCCCGAATTCCCCAATTTTATAGCCTTTAAAGCCCAATTTTTCCTTCAGCAACTGCTTGTTTTCTGGAGGAGTCGATCGAGTCAATTTTACCGTCGCCGGCCTAGAATCGATAAAATCCGGCGGTTCCGGGTACTCTTGCCGCCACTCGGCTGCAACACCTGCACTGTTCCACTTGTCAGTCTCGGCATCCCAGCGGTAGCCCAGATATTGCCAAACTAATCGGTTGACAGCAGCATCGTCGATTTCTTCGTTGAGAATAGCCCAAATAGTTTCGTTATTCAGCGGTGGTAATTCAGACATAAGCGCGATCGAATCGGAAATAAAAAAAGTTTAACTCACATTAGATAACATGATCAGGAACGGGCCGGACAGCCAGTTCCACAAAAAATCATAGGAATTTGTTTGTGGGGTGGATACGCGAGCCCGCCCAAAATGCCACCCCAAAAAAATTAATTATTCAAAATTCCGTCTTTCTCGGCCATAGACAGCATTAAGTCAATCACGCGGCTAGAATAACCCCACTCGTTGTCGTACCAGGAAACCACTTTAAAAAACTTAGAATTCAGTTCAATTCCCGCACCTGCATCGAAAATGCTCGATCGCGCGTCGCCCTTAAAATCTGTCGAAACAACTGCATCCTCAGTATATCCAAGAATGTTTTTGAGTTCGCCCTCTGAAGCTTTTTTCATTGCCTCGCAAATTTCTTTATAGCTAGTTTCCTTCGCCGTTTTGAAAGTAAGGTCAACTACAGACACGTCGGGAGTTGGCACGCGCAAAGCCATTCCAGTCAATTTTCCTTTCAATTCTGGCAACACCAAAGTAACAGCTTTCGCTGCACCGGTCGAAGATGGAATAATATTTTGAGCTGCACCGCGTCCTCCCCGCCAATCTTTTTGGCTAGGGCCGTCTACAGTTGGTTGAGTAGCTGTCATTGCGTGAACTGTAGTCATTAAACCTTCTTCCAATCCGAAGTTATCGTTGATCACTTTGGCGATTGGTGCTAAACAATTCGTCGTACAGCTAGCATTAGAAACAACCGTATCTTTTGCCGGGTCAAATTTGTGGTGGTTGACGCCTACTAGAAAAGTTGGAACTTTTTCCGGGTCTTTTGTCGGTGCTGAAAGTATTACTCGTTTTGCTCCCGCCGTCAAGTGTTTTGATGCGCCTTCAAAATCTGTAAACAATCCGGTAGATTCTACAACATAATCTGCGCCGGATTTACCCCAGGGCAATTCGGCAGGATTTCTAATCGCTGTACAGGGGATAAATTTTCCGTCAACGACAATCCCGTCTGGTTTGCTTTCAACTTCGCCGTCGTAAATGCCGTGGGTGGAGTCGTATTTGAAAAGATAAGCCAGGTTTTCTGGCGAAACTAAGTCGTTAATGCCGACAAATTCGATGTTGGGGTTTTTGATGCCAGCACGCATGACTAGCCGTCCGATGCGACCAAATCCGTTGATGCCGACTTTTAATGCAGCCATGTTTAAACTCCTATTGAAAATATCGTTAGTCGATCGGGCGTTAGCGAAGTCCTCGCAGAGGATCGCCTGTTGTGGCTTAGAATTTACCACGCTCACTGATTTTTGCAACTGATTCTTTTCTATCTCTTAAGAATTCTGAATTCTCCCCCGGCTGGGAAGGGCAATTCATCCTGAAATAACCGCTGACTAATGGCTAATGGCTGATTTAAGTCAAATTGTAAAAGTGCTATAATAGACAGAAATTATTTTCAAAATCGCTTTTTCAAAATCAGTCTAAAGTAATAATAAAAAACTTATTCAAAAGGCGAAACGGATTGGCATTCTCACCAGTGGCGATTGTCGGAACCAAAGCCTAGGATTAAAGTCGCAGATACGCGCAAGGACACAGCAATGCCGTGTCCCTAGACATAGGGCATACAATCTATAGCAATCCTTGCAGGAGTCGTAATTTTTTTACCCCACCCCAACTCTCCCCGAACTGGCGGGGAGGGAGTAAGAAATTTACAAATGATGCGAGGATTGTTATAGGTGCAGCTCAAATTTTCCGAATTGGTATAATCACCAATCACTAATAACTAATGACTACCCGACGCACCTAGTAATTAGCAATTCCACCGCATCTGAAATAAAACACGACCCACCAAATTTATTGAGTACGGGTCTAATGTTTTCTGCAACTGCTGAAACTTGAGCTGGTGAACAAAAAGCAAGCACATAAATGTTATCCAGCGCCGTCATTGATGAATCACGGGAAACGTGATCCCTAGTGCTTTTTCCAGCGACATCACGAATCACCGAATAGCCGGGTACGCCAGCTTTATCTAAACCGTCTAAAATCTTGCCGAGTTCTACTGAGTGGGCTATGATTTCTACTCTTTTGACTGACTCCATCATCTCACCTCCAAAACATATTGATTCCGTATAGATACAGGGGAATGCCTACAATGATATTAAATGGAAATGTCACTGCTAAGGCCGTTGAAATGTAAAGACTTGGATTCGCTTCGGGAACAGTTAGGCGCATGGCTGCTGGTACTGCTATATAAGAAGCACTCGCGCACAATACGGCAAACAGCAAAGTATCTCCCTGCGGCATTCCGATTAATTTGGCTATTACCAAAGCAATTACTGCGTTGACTATGGGAATTAGGATTGCAAAGCCAATCAGAAAAATTCCTGCTTCTTGCAAATCTTTAATTCTGCTAGCAGCAACCAGCCCCATGTCTAGCAAGAAAAAAGTCAGAACTCCGTAAAACAAGTCTTGAGTAAACGGACTCATAACTTCCCAACCATGTTCTCCGGTCAGTACGCCCATAATTAGGCTGCCAATCAGCAGAAAAACTGAACTGTTTAGGAATGCTTCTTGCAACACTTCGGACCAAACTATTTCGCGTTTTCCTTCTTCCCCACCAAATACACTAACTAGAATCAGACCGACTATAATTGCTGGGGATTCCATTAATGCTAGCGCGGCTACCATGTAACCGTCAAAGTCGATCCCCTGTGCTGTGAGGAAGGAGGTTGCGGTGATAAATGTGACGGCGCTGATGGAACCGTAGGTGGCTGCGATCGCGGCAGCATTGTAGGAGTCAAGTTTGATTCTCAGTATGAAAAAAGTATAAACTGGTACTAGCATTGACATCAGCATCGCTGCCAAAATTGTCAGGGCGATTTGCTGGTCAATTCCGCTTTTGGACAGTTCGACGCCACCTTTAAATCCGATCGCAAACAGCAGGTACAGCGAAAACAGTTTAGGGATGGGCGCTGGAATTTCTAAATCAGATTTGAGAAAAATGGCCAGCATTCCCATGAAAAAAGCTAATATTGGGGGATTTAAGATATTTGACGATACTAAACTCAAATCCACGATCGGTCACTCCCATTCGTTGCGTTTTTAATATTACTTCCCCAGTAATTGTTGCACGAGAATGGATCAATAGACCGATCAAACTTTTGACTCAGAAGCTCGATCGGGCTAAATACCCCCAAATACGGCAAAGGTGCACAGTACGCACCCTACAACGAAGGTGTGCACTGTGCACCCGCAGGCTAAGTTATTGTTGTTTAATTAAGCAACAGACAAATAAGACTCTAGGGCTTCGGAACCACCGATCAACTTGCCGTCGATAAATACTTGCGGCACTGTTGTAGCCCCAGTCACAGCCCGGAGCGATCGAGTTGTGATATCCCGGCCCAAGACGATTTCTTCATAATCCAAGCCCTTCTGACTCAGCATTGCCTTAGCCTTAGCGCAGAAGGGACAGCCCATTTTTGTAAACAGCGAAACTACCTTCGGCTTGGTTGCTGCGGAGTTGATGTAGTTGAGCATCGTCTCGGCATCGGACACTTTGAAAGGGTCGCCCGGTTCCTCTGGCTCAATAAACATTTTTTCAACCAAGCCATCTTTTACCAGCATCGAATAACGCCAAGACCGCTTGCCAAAGCCTAAATCTGTTTTGTCTACCAGCATTCCCATGCCTTCGGTAAATTCGCCGTTACCGTCGGGAATTAATGTCACATTGTCTGCTTCTTGGTCTTTGGCCCACTCGTTCATCACAAAGGTGTCATTGACGGAAATGCAAACGATTTCATCTACGCCGTTTTCTTTGAAAACTTTCGCCAATTCGTTGTAACCGGGGAGGTGCGTTGACGAACAAGTGGGAGTAAAAGCTCCAGGCAGCGAGAACACTGCTACGGTTTTGCCTGCAAATATATCATCGGTGGTGACATCGACCCACTCGTTGTCTTTGCGAGTGCGAAAGGTGACTTTGGGTACTCTTTGACCTTCTTGGTTCGTCAGCATGATTTTAAATTTTTGGGTACTTGGGTTCAATTCCTTTGCTTATTATAGCGTACTCATAACGAGTATGACTTGTCAAGGCTAGGCGGGTTTTTTCTCGGACTTGGGCGCGCGCGAGCTCAGTCCATTGTCTTTGCGACGATAGTTTGAATCATAGTCCGAATCAATCTCGTGGCGCGCGCGAGCTCAGTTCATTGTCTTTGCGACAGCTAGCAGATTTAAAACTTGCTGTTTAAGTAGGTCGGCAATTCTGTCTCCATTCCTTTGCTGCTGCTAACGGGTGAGGATTTTTTACACATTCTGTCAACATATCGATATCAATTCCCGGTAGCAATTCGCTTTGTGTGATTAATTCATAACCGCAGTTTGACACGAATTCAACCGGGATTTCTTCTCGCAAATGGTAGATAGAAAATCGGTCATTTCGCCAGAACCAAACCTCTCGCACATTCAACCTTCTATACAGTTCTAGTTTATTGATGCTGCCACTGGTAACAATCACTTCAATTACCAAATCGGGAAATTCTTTATCTGTGCCAATACAGTAAGCTTCATCTGGTTCCGTACCGCCACGTTTTTCCTCTTGTCGCAGAGTTGTAGACCCAAAAGGGAAATATTCGATGTCAGCTTCTACAAAATAAATAAGCAGCAGATCTCCAATGCGAGTTTTTCTACTTTCATGGCGGCGAGAAGGCGACATAATTTCCAAAACTCCATCTAAATAAGTAACTCGATATCCTGCCGCATCTCCAATCCGATTCAGCAGTGTCTCGTATTGTTCCCAGTTGGCGCTATCGGTAATGTAGCGATCTTCAGGATCTTGGCGTTGGAATGCTTGTTCCTTAAGTAGCGTATCTAGCTCGCTCGTCAGCATCGGTATTACCTCCTTACAAGTTGTTCTAATCTTAGCTCAACTTTATTCCCAATCAAACTGCCTCCCCAAATATTCCTCTAATTCCTGATTGTAAGGTCGGAAATAATCGCTTAACCTGTCGCGAACCGATTCATTTACTCGCTCGTAAGAACCGGGATTAGCATTTTGGTACTCAGACAATTGATATCCCGGCAAATCTAAGAATTCTAAAACTGGCTTGACTGTTGTCGCTGCATCTGCATAAAAATCTTCGCTTTTCAAAATTAGCAACTGTTCTGTAGGAAAGAAAGTCCGCCAGTTTTTAATAAATTCTATGTACCTACCGCGAGCTAAATAATTGCCCGGTTCCTCGCCGATGATGTATTCTGGATTTTGATTCAACCGTTCAATTTCATCGCTAATTACTCGATCGAGCGCTCGCGATTCCCAATTCAAGCCAGTCAAGCGGTAAAATTGAGAAATCGCCCGATCGACCGGATTTCGCAACAGTACAATCAGTTTAGACTCTGGAAACAAGCTGTAGAGCCGTTCCGGTGCTTCCCGATAGTCAAAATAGCTAGGACTTGCTTCGCCCGTCAAAAATTCCTCTCCCGAAGGCATTGGTGGAAAATGAGCCAAATACCAATCAATCCCTCTGTCAAAGTGCCACGAAAAAAAATCCATCTCCTTTTTAATCGGAGTCAAAATTTGCGGGTGTTGAGCTAAATAAGTATACAGAGAAGTCGTCCCGCACCGCTGAGAACCAATAATTATAAAGTTAGGAACTTTGACGGGTTTTAAGTTCCAATTTTGTGGAACAGGCATCTTGCCTGTATCTGCTTGTAGAACAGGCATCTTGCCTGTTCTCTTACTGATAACAGATGCAAAACTTTGTTTGTAACTGACAGTTCGATAAAAATCAATCGCCTCAGCAATTTTACCTTGCCTCGTCAAAGCTTCCCCCAAATTCAGATAAGGCCAAAAAGCCTCCGGTTTAGCTGCAACAACTTCGCGGCACAAGTTCTCAACTTCATCTAGCTTGTTTTGCCTAACAAAAACTTCCCACAAATTGTAATAAAACCACCAAGGAAGATCGGGATTTATTTCTATTGCTTGGAAAAATGCCACCGCCGCTTCCTCCCAAGATTTTTGGTGGCTCAGAACAGCACCTAAATTGTAATAAGACCAGCAATCATCTGGTTTTTGGGCGACAGTTGCGCGAGATGAGGCTAAGGCGCGATCCTCTTCGAGGGCTTTGCTAACGCACTTTTCTTGCTGCTGCAACAACTCCTCTAATTCCGCTGACACATAACTACAATTCGGCAGAGATGTCAAGAGAAATTGGTAAAAAATAATTGCGCTTTTTGGGCGATCGTACTTGGCTAAATTCTTTCCTAACTGCAAATAAAACTCCCAATTTTTCGGTGTAATTTGCAATTGATATTGTTCTAACACAAAGTTTAAATCAGAATCTGTTTGTCCGAGAGCGTCTCCCAACTTCTCGTAAATTCCCGGCAAATCTCCATCAATTTCAATAGCTTTTAAATACGTAGCGATAGCTTCATCCCACTGTTTGAGTTTAGTTAAAGCGTCGCCTAAATTGCAAAAAGACCAAGCAAAATCCGAGTTGAGTGCAATCTCGCAGCGGTAAGCAGCAGCAGCCTCTTCCCATCGCCGAAGTTTCAGCAAAGCATCGCCCAGATTGTGATATGACCAGGAAAAATCAGGATTTAACTCAACAGCTTTTTTGTAAGCAGCGACAGCTTCCTCCCATTTTTCAAGTTTCAGCAAAACATCGCCCAAACTGTGATAAGACCAAGAAAAATTAGGATTTAATTCAATAGCTTTTTTGTAAGCAGCAACAGACTCATCAAACCGACCGCATTCTTGCAGGGAATTTCCCAAATCGTGGTAGTCATTATCCATGCAAAACTCCTGCCATAGCAAGTAATTTCTCCAGCGAACTCAAATCCAACTGCATATCTTTATGTAAAGGTTTGGTCGGAGTTCCATCATCAACCAAATCACAAATTAAATAGTAATGTTCCAAACCGCACAAATTGCTAATCATCCAATAACAGTGCGGGACGTAAAGGGGAGAAAAAATCTCAATCACCTTAGTTCCCGGGCTGCAAAAAACTAGATTTGTCAATCCCCCTCCGTGGGGTGCGACAACTACTTTAGCAGCAGCCAAACACGATGCTTGTTCCGCTATCGACATCGTTTCCAGCTTGACACTGCGGAACCCAAATTTTTCTAAGTATTTAATTACCTCTTCATCGTTGACGATTTGCCGATAGGATGCTTGTTGGCGGCTGATATAAATTCGCTCTGAGTAGTCTGTATTTACTGGCTGTTGTTCATTTAAAAAGGTCTGTTTGAGAAATTCACACTTCCATTTAGAAACCGCCCCCGACCCGTCATAAGATATTGACGGAACTATTAATTTATCTGCTGTAATGTGTAAATGGCAGCGACTTTCTAAAAGTTTATTTTGAGGAATTCCTAAAGTATCTAAAGTTTCTGCTTGATAGGAATAATCCCTGGCATTGACAACAAACTTATCTATAGTTTCTATCAATCCGCTACGCTGCAAAAGATCAAAGCGCGTAATCACATCAAACATCCAATGAAAATAAGCGGCTCCACCCCAGCGAGCAGATAAAAAAGCCACATTTCCCTCCAAGTGTTCAGCGGGAGGCAATTTGTCGGAAGTGATTACCAATTCAGAACAGCCCATTGAAATATCAGCAACAAGTTTATTGTCTGAAGTAATCACAGCGGTAGTCACAACATCTGCCCAAGCTCGTCCGTTTGGCAAGACGGCAACAAAAGCTTTTCTCGAATGACTTTGATGTTCCCAAAATCTGCGGCTGGTGTCGATTGTTTTGGAATCTGATAAATTGATTTGACTCGCAGGATGAATGTCAATGCAGGTGAGGTTAGGATTGGATTCTGCTGCAACGGTCAAATCTTCTGTAAACCCACAGTATTTTTTGAGAATACTTAAGGGTAAGATTAGATTGCTGCAATTTGCCCGATCGCTCTCATCGCCTTCTCCTTGTTGTCCCAGAGCATAACCTATATTATCGTAAGCTTCAAACAAATCGGGTTTAATTTGCAGGGCTTGAACTAAATTAGTGATTGCAGGTTCCCACTGCTGTTTAGCCATTAAACTCAAACCCAATCCTTCGTAACACCAACACGATTTTGGATCGAGATTGATGCCTTTTTCGTAAATGGCGATCGCCCTTTCCAATTCTCCTTGCTTCCGCAGTGCATCACCCAACTTTTTGTACAGCCAACTATGATCAGATTCTAGCTCAATAGCACGACCAAAAGCCACTGCTGCTTCGGGCCAATTTTCTTGTGATTCCAGAACTTCTCCCAAACAATTGTACAGCCAACAATCATCGGAATTTAATTCAATAGCTTTGCGGTAAGCCGCGGCCGCCTCCTCCCAATTTTCCAGAGCAACCAAAGCCTTACCTAATCTATCGTAAGACCAACAAAAATCGGGATTTAGTTCAACTAACTTGCGGTAAGCAACAGCAGCTTCCTCCCACTCAGAAAGCTCCATCAGTACATCACCTAAATTGTTGTAAGTCCAACAAAAATCTGGATTTAACTCAATAGCTTTGCGGTAAGCAGCAGCGGCTTCGTCGTATTCCTCAATTGCCTGTAAAGTTTCCCCCAAAAAGTGGTGAACCCAACTCAAATTAGGGTTGAGTGCGATCGCCCGTTGGTAAGCGGCCCGAGCTTCGTCAAATAGTTCTTTTTTTTGCAGAGATTTACCCAACTTGTGGTAAGTTAAGTAGTTGCCAGACTTAATTTTAATAGCTGTTTGATACCGGGCGGTCGCCTCATCCAAATAACCGGCATTTGCTGCAATATCTCCCAACTTTTCCCAACCTAGAGACACCAGAGTTTGCTCTTCACCCAAACTTTGATTGCCGATTTTTTTGACAATCAGTTGATAGCCTTTGTGTACTACTTCTAACTGACTTCCAAACATCTCCAAAAAAACATCTATCCCAATTTTAGTATCTTGCTCCGGGCTGTCGGGAAACGTAAACTCGTAATCGTCAAAAATCATCAATCCCCCAACTTTCACCAACCTCCAAGATAAAATCGCATCTTGCAGAGCGCTGGTAGGTTTGTGACAGCCATCAATGTAAGCAACATCGTAATATTCCGAGGCCAAATTCACTAACAAATCTTGAGAGTAACCTTCTAATTCAATTACCCGATCTGCTGCTCCTGTTTTAACAATATTGCCCTTAAAATGTTGTTGAAAATACAAATCAATACAAGTAATCTTTGCCGTCGGATGAGTTAAAATATTATCCAGCAGCCAGCAAGCCGACATTCCCTGAAAACTGCCAATTTCCACCACTTGAAAATCCGCAATTCCGGTAAATTCCTGCAAATGCCGTTTCCAAATAGGGATATTGTGGGTAAACCAATCTTGGGTAAATTGATAATCTTTCGCCCCACACTCAGGCCAACCCCTCAATTCGCTCGCTTTTTGGTGACAAATAATTGCTTCTTCTAATTCCCCTAATTGCGGTAAAATATTTCCTAAATCGTTGTAAGGCTTAGAATTTGTCGGCTCGATTTCTATTTGGTGACGGTAAGTGGCAATTTGTGCGTATAACTCCTGTTGTTTCGCCCGAACCTCGTGTAGTTTTGCAACAACTTCCGCAGCATTGGGTTCAATTTGCAGTGCCATGCTATAAAATACGATCGCACCTTCCAACTGCTTCTGTTTCGCTAAACTATTGCCTAAATTTATATAAAACTCTGCTCCATCTAACTCAATTGCCAGCAAGCTATGGTAAATTTTCCCACTTGCAAGTACCTCTACACCTTGGGAATAAGTTTCAATTGTGCTGTCTAAACCCGATTCGCTGCGCTTCCGCAAAACATATCCCAACCGCTGATTGATTCCCGTCAAATTCGGCTCAATCTGAACCGCGTGCAGGTAAGCAGCCACAGCTTGATCCCAGGATTTTTCGCAGGTTAAGGCAACTCCCAAATTGACATAAAACCATGGAATATTGGGATTTATTGCAATAGCTTTGCGGTAGCAACTAATAGCTTCGGGCCACAGTTGTTTTTGAGCTAAAGCATCCCCTAAGCAATTGTATGCCCAGTAGGAATTATCATTGATTTCAAGAGCCTGACGGTAGCATTTAATGGCTTCATCCAACTCGCGCTTCTGCACCAAAACATTACCTAAACCCACATAAGCACGAGCATAATTTGGATTGAGTTCGAGGCTTTTGTTGTAACAGGCGATCGCCCGATCGACTTCTCCTCGCTCCGCCCAAGTTTTACCCAAACTGTGATAAGATTCAAACGAATTGGGATTGATGGCAATGGCTTGTCGGTAATTGGCGATCGCCTCATCCCACCGTTTTTCCCCAACCAGCATTTCTCCCAAATTGTGATAAGCTGTTGCCAGTTGCGGGTTTAACCCAATTGCCCGCGAATAACATTCAATAGCGCGATCGCACTTTCCCAATTCAACAAAACTATTTCCCAGAGTGACGTGCTCCTCAGCAGTTGCCCAATTCGGCTCGATATTGAAAGCTTGATACCAACAGTCTGCCGCCTCTTCTCGCTTCTCTAACTGCGTCCAAATTCTCGCCAACTGGCGGTAAGCAGCAGCAAAATTAGGTACTAAAGAAATCGCTTTTTCACAATTGACGATCGCCTTTTCCCACTGTTTTTCTTGAGAATACAAACTGCCGAGATTAGCGTAAACTTCCGGCAAATTTGGATTGCGATCGATCGCCCTTTCATACCACTGCTTAGCTTGCTCGATTTCACCTCGAACCTGCATCACCTTTGCCAGCGTCTGACAAGCTGCCGCCAAATTCGGTTCAATTTTCAACGCTGACTCGCAAGCAGAAACTGCCTCATTTAACCTTCCATCGGCTAAATAAACTTCTGCTTGCCGACTCAAATCAACCGCTGCCTTTTCCATCTTCTCAATCGAGGGCATAATTAAACTTGCTCCAGACACCAACTAACTCAAACCCACCACCTCAACCATCCTTTTCAGCGAACTCAAGTTCACTAAAATATCCTCAGTCAGCGAATTCTGATACATCAACTGTCTAATAGGATAGCATTCAAAAGCCTCGCCCGTTAAAAAGTAATGTTCCAACTGCAAATATTGACTGATTCCCCAGTAATAATGGCTGATATAGTGAGGCGACACCAACTCAATTACTTTAGTTCCCTTGCCACAAAAAATCGTATTTGTCAATCCGCTGCCGTGGGCTGTAACTATTACCTCAGCGTGGAAAAAATGAGCAATTTGCTCTGCCAAAGACATCGACTCCGGCAAAATAGAAACAAACCCAAATTTCTCCAAAACCTCAACCACATCTTCCTCGTTCAAAACTCGTCGATATCTGGCTTTGCTGCGGCTGATATAAATGCGTTTGGGATATATCGAACTAGGTAGAATTCCCTTGAGAAACTCCCGCCTCAAAAAATCCATCGCCCACCCAGAAGGCCAGCCCAAATATCCCGCAAAAGACGGCACAATTAACTCGGTTGCTTGAATGTGAGGCAAGCGATCGCTCTCCAAGACTTTTTCTTCGGGAATGCCCAGAATTCTCAAACTTTCCCGCTGAAATTGGTGCTGACAACTATTCACCAAAAACCAATCAATCTCCGCCAAATCCCTACCGCTGTGCCGCAGCAATTCTATCCTCGGCAAAACGTCAACCATCCAGTGAAAATAGACATTCCCCGACAAACCAGAAAGCACCGCCACGCTGCCATCAATTTGCTTTAAACCTGGAAAGGATTCTAACTGAAAAACGCTGTGTTTTCTCACATCATGCTTTTCGCATCCCGGCAAAAATCCCGGGTAATCTCTCGACACATCAGCCAACAAATAATTGTCAGGAGTAATTACAGCGATCGCCTTGCAAATCAGCCAATAATTTTCCTGCGGCACAATCCAAACTCGCCCGTTGGGAATTGCTGCCACAAAAGTCTTGGGCGCCTCCACAGGTATCGGTTGCGAGTTGGACAAACGGCAAACTCCCCAACCCAAATGCACCGGATCGAACCACTTAGAAAGTCGCTGCAAACACAGCCCGCAAGTTAACCCCGCACAATCGGAATTAGCCAATTTGGAATTAGCGATCGCAAATTGGGAATTCGGAATATTTTCTGCACTTGCTTCTGGTGCCGATTTCCAAAATATTTCCACATAATTATCAGCATCCAGCTTAGCATTAACTAGCCAATCCCAACTCGCTAAATAAATACCGTGAGGAGGTTTTAGAGAGGTGTTATCTGGCAAGATAAAACTCTTTGTTTTCCATTCTTTCTGCTCCCCATACCCGTGCAATTGCAGCTCTAAAACTTTTTGATAATAATCAATCGCCCGTTCCCAGCGCCCCTGTTTTTCCAGCAGTTTTGCCAACTCAAAATAAACCTGCGGTAAAGCAGGTTGAATCGTCAAAGCTATGCGGTAAACTGCAATTGCTGCGCCCAAGCGCTGTTGCTGGGCTAAGGAATTTCCCACCCGCCAGTAAAGCTCTGCATTTTTGGGCTGAATTTGCAAAGCTTTTTGATAATAAGTGGTGGCAGATTCGTGCCCGCCGTACTCTGTTAAAGCATTTCCCAAATGCAAGTAAATTTCGGCTAAATTATCGCAAATTTCAGCAATTGGTAATTGGGCATTGGGCATTGGGCATTGGGCATTGGGAATAGTTTCTTTTTCTTCCTTCTTCCCTCTTCCTTCTTCCTTCTTCCTTCCCATCAATGCTGTGAGAAATCGATCACACGCAGCGATCGCCCTTGACAATTCATCATCTTCTACCGCCGCAACTCTGCGCCTGTCTCCTAAGCGGCAGTAAGCTTCAACAAAATCAGGCTTCAGAGCTATTGCCCGCTCAAAATAAGGCATGGCTTCAGCAATTTTGCCCAAAACCATCAAAGAAAACCCGGCGTCTGTATAGCCCGAAATATAGTCAGAATTGATCTCGATCGCGCGATCGAAACAAGCAACCGCAGCCGAATGTTCCCCCTGTAATTGCCACGCTTTCCCCAGATTGTAATGAGCCAAAACCATGTCCGGCTCCAACTCAATAGCGGTGAGGTAAGATGCGATCGCCCGATCGGGATTTTTATCCAGCAAGGCTTGACCCAAATTATTGTGCAGCGTCGCCCAATCGGGCTTAATCTCCATCGCCCGCTGGTAAACTTCGATCGCCTCAGCAGCGCGATCGTCCTTTAGCAAAATCACACCCAGATTGCTGTAAGCTTTCACGTAATCCGGCGCCACGGCAATCACCTGTCGGTAGGTATCCATTGCCGCTTTGAGCTGACTATTTTCATCTAAAACTACAGCCAGATTGTATAAAGCATCGAGATAATCCGGTTTTTGGGCGATCGCATTTCGGTAACAGTCGATCGCCGCCAACAAATTACCCTGCTTGTGAAAAACATTTCCCAAGTTATAATGAACTTGCGCCCAATCTGGTTTCAAATCCAGAGCTTGTCGGTAGTGAAAAACCGCCTCATCCAGCCACGCATAGTCGCTGTAAAGTTGACCCAAATAAGCATGAGCTAGAAAAAACTGTGGCGAAATCTCCAAAGCTTGCACAAAAGCGTCTCTTGCCGCCGTCGGATCGCCTTGAGCGTCGAGAATTTCGCCTAATGTCGTGTAAGCCGAGGGCGAAAACGGTTGAAGTTCGATCGCCTTTTTGCAAAACTCGATCGCCTCAGTTAACTTCCCCCGGTTCAAATAAATTTGGGCTTGCCGGATATATTCTTCAGTGCTCATTGCTCGCGGTGCAGTTGCGGTTTCTTTACCGCTTCAGTAAAACCTAGAAATTCTAATTTAAAAACTTTGTATTTATATTTTGCCCGATCGGGCGATCGATTAATTTTATCAATAACTGTCGATCGACTTTTTTGTAACTGCCCCTGCTTCATTTCTTGCATTTAAGATTTCAACCTCACTCCGCTGGTGGCAGAGTGAGGTTGAAATCCTTTAAAACTACCGGCTTTGTGAGAACAGCCCCGAATCTTATCCGGTGCTGCCCCACAACTGCCAGTTGTTTTAGAACAACTCGAAGTTGTTCGAGGTAATAGTCAGGCCAGGCTGCAATTGAGCAACAGTTAGCACTCCGCTGGTGCCGTTGAAGAACAACTTACCGCTTGTTGGGTCGTAGACCAACTTGTTCGTCGTGGCTGTTCCTGGAGTATTTTCGTTGAAATTAGAAACGACGACAAACTCGCTTGCCTCGAAGCTGCTGCCCAAGCCAGCGAACACACCGCCCTGCTTCAAGCGGATCTTATCTTCGCCTGGGGTAAAGTCAGTGATGGTGTCTAGGGGGTAATCGCTACCACCAGCACTCGCGAAGTAGAACGTATCGCTGCCAGCACCGCCTGTGAGGACATCAGCGCCTCTGTCGCCAGAGATAAAGTCATTGCCACCGCCACCATTGACAGTATCGTTTTCTTTACCGCCGTAGACAGTGTCGTTGCCGTCGCCGCCATCGACAATATCATTGCCTTGGCCGCCAAAGACTGTATCGCTGCCACTTCCGCCAAGTACGGTGTCGTTGCCTCTGTCGCCAGAAACCAAGTCATTGCCGTCACCGCCATCAACGAGGTCATCCCCTTTACCAGCAAAGATCCGGTCGTCGCCGCTGCCCCCAGCGACCACATCGGCGCCGCTGCCTGAAAAGATATTATCGTTGCCGTCGCCGCCACCGATACTGTCATTTCCGCCTCCGGTAATAATCAGGTCGTTGCCACCGCCACCAGCGACGACATCTGCGCCCCCAAAAGTCAGGATAATATCGCTACCATCGCTGCCGTTCAACCTGTTGGCGCCAGTGATGCCGATAACGGTTGAGCCACCGCCACCACCACCTGGTAATGAACTTGCTGGTTGTGTTGGATTTGTTACCTGTGTCATTTACACTCCTCCTAAAAGATCAATCATTTTTCTACAATACACTTTTCCCTCCAAAGGGATTCAATAAATGAAACCGGACATCGGTTGAGACCCTAATTTACCCGGCTGCTATAAGCTGTCATGTAATTTAAATTGTCAGCAGCGAGCCTCGGAGCGCGAGTTGAATCCTGTATTCGTTGAGCAGCAAATCTCTGTTGTTTCCTGCTTTTGACTCTCGACTCCACCACTGCCTCCTCTAACACGAAAATATTCCAGTTAAACGTTTGCGAGTTTACCATAATGACCATCGATATGGCTAGTCATTATTCAAACAATACCCGGAAGATACACAGAGACCATTTTTAATGGGAGTATGCTCTCAAGATTGAGAAGTTGCACCGGGCCCGCGGGCACTGTCGATCGCCGGAGAGTTCGATCGCCCGCAATGGGGCTGGAACTAAGCTGCGATTTCTTTTAAGTACACTGTATTTGACCAGACTTTAGATTTTCCCCAAGAGTTCCCCACAAATCAAAATTTTTTAACTGGCTTTCACAGCAAGCCGACGCACGCTGGAGGTCGTATTTAATCAAAAGTGCATCCCAACACAGTCCTGGAGAGGCTTTTGAGCCTCATCACCTTGATGTTTCCAGCCAAATCAGTCACGATCAACGCAGAATTTTGGCTAAAAAACCCTGTTTTTAAACCACAATCCGTCATTTCAACCATGATCCACATCCATCCGGATCATCATACAATGCAGCGATCGTCTTTTGGTGAAGTTGGGACGAACGGTGGGTCGGTAGATTTGTGACGGTACTGTCACTAGATTTTAAATTTTAGATTTTAGATTTAGTCCACAGATGAATCGCAGTTATGGGTTGGCACAATTGTAGTTATGGATAATTTACCTGTTCATAATGCTGAAGCCGTCAATTTTTGATGCTATCTATCGGCTCCCCAGTAAAATTATTACCTCGATACTCGCCGGATTTATCTCCCATATAGTTAGAGTGGGCAAAAATCAAAGCGATTTTCCGTCCTGAAGCGTATCCACCTTCAAATGTTCTTGATGAAGCGATTACTAAAGCTATTAATGCTTTTAATGATGAAAATGCTTGGCCATCCTTTCATCACCCTGGTCTTTTTTGATAACCCATTAAACAGTTAATTTTTGTGGTAAATTCGATCGGGAGCATCTCATATTTGTAAAAACACTTCTTCTGGCTCCTTCTTTCTTCCTATTTCCTCCTGCCTCCTGCCTTCTGCCTCCCAACTCCAATTTCTAGCTTGTCTGCAAAAGTGAGATGCTCCCCATTTGAGGGCTAATACCTGTGAGTGAAAATCTTCAGTTTTCAGGAAAGACTTTTTTACTAATTGTTGTTAACTTCGAGCTGAACATTAACGATTGATTAGCCAATTCCCCGAAATTGGGTTCGGCATTCATTCAGGTAAAATCTCTACTATTTATTCATAGCGGTGTGCTGCAAGTTGCGCTGGTGAAGCGTTGGAATTGCTCTGGCTATCGTACCTATAGATGTGAGCGTCACTCTCGAAAATATAATTGATGGAAGTAGCTGCATAGTAGGTCAGCCCTAACAGCGACAATAGATTAAGAACTCTATAAATTGGTTTCTCAGATACTTTGTTCATTTTGACTCCTACTTTTTATGCAAATAACTAATTTGGATACCGTGACGGCGCTTTTTTTTAGAAGTTCCCAAACATCTCGTACCTCTAAAAATTTAGCTGGCTCGCGTTATACACTCCGGATGCCCGATCGCCAAAAATAAGTCCTACTTGAGATGTGACACAGTTTTTGTTGCCTATTTCATATTGCGGTCTCTGCCTTGAATTGTCTATCTAACTGCGGTAAGAGTTAGGGATTTTGGGCAGAAACGAACTCTACAATTTCCTGTTTAAAGCTACTACGATTTAAAAAAATGGAGCTAAAAAAGCTTAAATGGCAAATATCCTAGCTGTTTTTCCACGCCTAGCCAGGATTTTCCCACCTTCGATTAATGGTACGCAGTTGCCGGAAGTCATGAAAATTCTTAAGTTGGTCAGCGGCAGGCGAAAATATGTCTTAAGTTATATTTTTGCAAGCAACAGGCTATGTTAGATTGCATATTAATTTTGAGCTTGGTTGAGGTGGTAAATAATTTTTGGGTAAAAAAGTTGTGGTCGCTGTCCGATAATTTGAGTCTGACAATTTTGCCTGAACAATTTTGACTGATCCGCACCATTAATTCACGATGTGACAGAAAATTAGGCATCAGTCAATTGGATAAGCTGTTCGACATCTAAACTGCATTAACTCGCGTTACCTTTGTTTTTGATCTTTCGGTTCCATTTCATAATTAA
>NZ_JAUBPI010000053.1:0-43115 GCF_036700645.1 Microcoleus sp. S36b_A4
CTGACCAGTTTTTTTTCAACAATTCTCTAAAAGCCTCTTGACAAAAGACTTACAGTCTTAACTTGTCACCAATGCCCACAGACGAGAGGATTTGTATCCAGAACCGCTGCAATTTAAACCGGAACGGTTTTTGGAGAGGCAATTCTCGCCTTACGAGTATTTGCCCTTTGGAGGCGGCAGCCGCCGCTGTATCGGCTTGGCGCTGGCGCAGTTGGAGATGAAACTTGTGCTGGCAACAATTTTGCGCGATTTCGACCTCGTATTGGCCGAGAAAAAGCCCGTACAGGCCAAACGCCGGGGGGTAACTTTAGGGCCTGCCGGCGGCGTGCGGATGGCCCTGCTGGGGCGGCGGATGCGGCAGCAGAAGCCTGAACCTGTCGCTACTGGGGTTTAAAGTCGCAGCGGTTACAGCGGGCGATCGAACTTTTTGCTGTGAGTGCTCACCATTTAGGGAGAAGGTGCGATCGTCCGCCAATGCCACCATTTTTTGTAGCACCCGCTACAGATAAATAGCTAGAATCCTTAACCTGTAAGCCTCCCCCCTCTCAATTTTCAAATTCTCAGTCTAAAATAATAGGAGCCTTGCAAACACAGCCTGAAAGCAAAAGTGGGTGATTGCAATAGTCCTCTTGATATCTCAAAAGCCTGCCTGCCATACTTTAAAAACATATGCATACCCTGTTATTCAGCAAGGTCGGAAGCGCGTTGGCATTGCCAGCAATCTTCCGGCCTCTTTATTTTTTGGGTTACTTAAGGCATTGGAGACAAGATGCAGAAGGCAAAGCAAAAGTATAAATTCTCCCCCTGTCCTCATCTCCCCCTATCCCCAATCTAGAGCTTGTGCCTCTAATTCCAATAGAATCCGATAGCAAGTTTAAGGAATCACTAAGGAATAATTAATAACTTGTTAAATTATCTCCTTTTGCCCTTATCTCAATCTTCAGTTTTCAGAAATTCCGATACCGAGACCGACTTTGGGAGACTCTCCAGATCTTGAATTTCGCTTTCGTGGGCAAAAAACTCGACTTCTTTGTCATCAATCTGGATCTGATAGCTAGCGGTAGCTGTCACAACCCGTCGCTTTTTTTTATCTTCTATTAAAACCCAACACACGACAGGTCTTACCCATCTCTCAACGTGCTGGCTTTGCTTCGTACTCCCAAAGGCATACCAGCCTTTAGCTTCAATAATTTGAAGCACTTTAAAATCGTTATTTGCCATATATCTCTATCGCATTAACTTCAGTATTGTTCTTAGATAAAAAGGCTATCTTGCTAAGCAGGGTAAAGGTTTGAACATCCCCAGCCGCACTTGATAACCTGATTTTTTGTCAGGAGAATCGGGTTGACAAGGCTTTGTATGCGTTGTGGCCCGCTAAATGTAGTGCGAGCTTTTTGTACTCTCCCACAATTACCGTAAAGTATCTATACCGCATCCTCAAAAAATATTCTCGCATTAGCCTCAACAGCAGCTAACTAGACCTTAGCTAGCTGCATATAACTGGATGCCAACTGCTTCTAACGCCTGGTTGGTGAGAGCGATCGGCATACAATATTGTTAAGACTTTTTGCTGTAATCAACTATCATCTTTACCCGATGGGGTAAAACTTAACTAGAGGTTGCCGCTTTCAATTCTAAGCCTCGGCGCGCCTAATTCCTAATTAATTGTATGGTGTAGTTGATAATTGCCAAACCGTCGATCGCACTCAACAGCCGTGTCTAACTCTTCTATTACCATCACCGTTAAACTGTTCGCCGCCTTCGGTGAAGCCTACGGCGTTTCGGAACTTACATTAGAACTTCCTCCCGAAACCCCAGTGTCTCATGTGCTCGAAAGCTCGATCGCCCAATATCCTCAATTAGAACAATGGCGAGATCGTACCCGCTTCGGGCTCAACCTGGAATTCGTCTCCCCCGACACCATCCTCCAAGACGGCGACGAAGTTGTCCTCATCCCTCCCGTCAGCGGCGGGTAGGCTAAGTTGGTTAATCTGAAATGTTGCACCATTCTCAATAAGCTTTTTATGAACAGGCAAGATGCCTGTTCCACAAGAAAATTCTTTGTGGAACAGGCATCTTGCCTGTTCTTGAGAATGGTGCAACATCTCAGTTAATCAAAATTTCGAGGTTTTGTAGTTGTGTTCGATCGCACGACTGCCCAATTGTTAGCCCAAAACAGATTTATTAAGTTTTGTAACAATTTCGTTGACCAATCATCCTTGAGATCGCTCACGCTGGCACGCGGGCCTGACAATCTGAATTCCCAGCCCAATACAGAAAACAAGTCAAATCCTTGTGGGGTGGGCGTCCCGCCCGCCCAAATATCAAAGTTAAATACACCACTGTTTAACCCAAAAGTAACTAAAAAATCAATCCCGACTAAAACAATCGGGTATGGTTGACGGGGTAAATTGACCGTGTTAATCTTGCACAAGACTAAGAAAACATCGCAAAACTAGAGAGTTGAGCTATGACCCAGGCGACCAGAACCCAATCCACAGCAGCAACCTTCACAGCCCTCAAATGTAAAGAATGCGGCGAAGAGTACGAACTCCAAGCCAAGCACGTCTGCGATTGCTGTTTTGGCCCGCTTGAAGTCAAGTACGACTACGACGCCATCCGCCGCACCGTCACTCGCCAAACCATCCAAGCCGGCCCCAACTCGATCTGGCGCTACCGCGCATTTTTACCAGTCGCTACAGATAACGTCATTGATGTCGGCACTGGGATGACTCCTCTATTAAAATCCCACCGCTTGGCGCGCCGCCTCGGTCTAAAAAATCTTTATATTAAAAACGATGCCGTCAATATGCCCACTCTCAGCTTTAAAGACAGAGTGGTGTCAGTCGCCCTCAGCAGAGCGAGAGAATTGGGTTTCACAACGGTATCCTGTGCCAGCACCGGCAATTTAGCTAACTCTACGGCTGCGATCGCCGCCCACGCCGGACTCGACTGCGTAGTCTTCATCCCCTCCGACTTAGAAGCAGGCAAAGTCCTCGGCACTCTGATTTACAATCCAACTGTCATGGCAGTTCACGGCAACTACGATCAAGTTAACAGACTCTGTTGCGAAGTCGCCAATACACATGGCTGGGGATTTGTCAATATCAACTTGCGTCCCTACTATTCCGAAGGCTCAAAAACCCTCGGCTACGAAGTTGCTGAACAGCTAGGCTGGCAATTGCCCGATCACATCGTCGCTCCCCTTGCATCCGGCTCTTTGTTCACAAAGATTTACAAAGGCTTTAATGAATTCATCGAAGTCGGTTTAGTGGACGAAAAGAAAGTCAGATTCAGCGGTGCCCAAGCTGACGGCTGTTCCCCAATCGCCCAAGCCTTCCGCGAAGGTCGCGATTTCGTCAAACCGGTGAAACCGAATACAATTGCTAAGTCGATCGCGATCGGTAATCCAGCCGACGGTATGTACGCCTTGGAAATCGCTCGCAAAACCAACGGCAACATTGAATCCGTCAGCGACACCGAAATCATCGAAGGCATGAAACTGCTAGCAGAAACCGAAGGCATATTCACTGAAACCGCAGGCGGCACGACAATCGCAGTCTTGAAGAAACTCGTAGAAGCAGGTAAAATCAATCCCGATGAAACCACCGTCGCTTACATCACGGGCAACGGTTTGAAAACGCAAGAAGCAGTTCAAGGCTACATCGGCGAACCCATCACCCTCGAACCGAAACTAGAAGCGTTCGAGCGCGCCCTAGAACGTGCCCGCACACTCGAACGCTTAGAATGGCAACAAGTTTCGGTTTAATAAATAGTCATTAGTCATTAGTTATTAAGCTGTTGACTAATGACTGAGGACTACTGATTAATAGTCATCAGTCATTAGTCATTAGTTATTAGTTATTAAGCTGCTGACTACTGACTACTGACTACTGACTACTGACTACTGACTAAGGACTACTGACTACTGACTACTGACTAAGGACTAAAAAAATGACCGTCAAAGTTTTAATTCCCACTCCCCTGCAAAAATTTACCAACAATCAAGCCACCATCGAATGCGCTGGCGATAACATTTCCGAACTAATTGAATCGCTGGAAACAAATTGTCCCGGCATCAAAAAAAGCCTGTGCGACGAAAAGGGAGAACCGCGCAGATTTCTCAACTTCTACGTCAACAGCGAAGACATCCGCTTTTTGGATGGCTCAAACACAGCCCTCCAAGATGGCGATGAAGTTAGCATTGTTCCAGCAGTTGCTGGTGGGTGATTTTGCAACCGCAGATGGTGGCCGATAAATACAGATGAACGCAGATAGAATTAATTACTATCTGCGTTCATTTGCGTTTATCGGCGGTTAAAAACTATTTTCTCACTTAGTGAGGAAATCTATTTGTGAAATCCCATCTAGGCTTGTAGTTGCGCTTGGGCATCCAAGCGCAACTACAAAACCTAAAACTCCTTTCTTGGTTCGCAGTGCGTCCGAGAATTACCGCCCTAAGAAGCTGCCCTTGCAGCAGTCCGGGGACGGCGCCGGCCCGTCACCTGATTGGCAGGAGATGGCAAGGATGGCGATGATGGCGATGGCGATGATGGCGAGGATAGTAGCTTAGGTGCTTCTAGGGAACCGGGAGATACTGCTGCTTTTTCCGATCGCACTGCTTCTTCAGGAATTTGCATCAGGAATACCAGCAGCGGATTGCTTTGCAGTTCCCGGCGCATCACCCGCTGAATTGCTTTTTCTATTTGGGTTTGCACTCCTACCCAGTCAATGTCAACTTGCGAGTCAGCAGTGGCGGGTTTGACAAATTCTGACCAGCGATCGCTCAAAACTGTTTCAATGGTTTGAGTGATTAATTTGATCACCTCCGCGCGATCGGCTGATGTCACTACACCTTTTAAGTGAACTTCTGGTTTGGCAACTAATTTGCCTTCCCAATTCAAAGCCGCCGCTACAGTTACAACGCCATCTCCGGCCAACTGCTGACGTTCCTTGAGGACGCTAGCTTTGACCACGCCCGATCGAGAAGCATCTACCAATTCAATTCCTGAAGGCACTTGACCAGCGACTCGCATTGAATTTTCAGTTAATTCTACGACATCGCCGTTATCAATAACCACCATATTGCTAGCGGGAATGCCCATGCTTTGAGCCGTCTTGGAGTGTTGGATCAGCATCCGGTGTTCTCCGTGAACCGGCAAGAAGAACTTAGGACGAGTCATGTTAATCATTAACTTTTGGTCTTCTTGACAACCGTGACCCGAAACGTGAATGCCTTTGTCGCGGCCGTAAACCACGTGAGCTCCCAGCATCATCAGTTTATCGATCGTGTTTACCACTGCGATCGTATTTCCCGGAATCGGATTAGCTGAGAAAATGACTGTATCGCCCTTTCTGATTTTCAGTTCGTGATGTTCGCCGTTAGCAATGCGAGTCATCGCCGCCATCGGTTCGCCTTGGGAACCCGTAGTTAAAATTAGTACCTTGTCTTCAGCCAAATTGCGGATTTCTTTCAGCGGTTTGAAAATACTATCTTCGCACTTGATGTAGCCGAGATTGCGGCAGTGAGCGATGACGTTAAGCATCGACCGGCCAACCACTCCGACATACCGATTGTTTTTCTTAGCCAAGTCCAAAACTATTTGCAATCGGTGTACCGACGAAGCAAAAGTCGTCAGCATCACTCGTCCCGGTGCTTGAGCGATAATTCTGTCTAAATTCGGCGCCACAGAACTTTCCGAAGCGGTAAAACCGGGAACTTCCGAGTTAGTAGAATCGCTGATCAAGCAAAGCACGCCTCTCTCGCCGTACTCGGCCAGCTTTTGCAAATCAAAATGCTCGCCGTCTACAGGAGTGTGGTCAATTTTAAAGTCTCCGGTGTGGATCACAATTCCGACAGGAGTGTGAATGGCCACAGTAAAACTGTCTGCCATCGAGTGAGTGTTGCGAATGTATTCGACTAAGAAATTCTTGCCAATTCTGACAGTATCCCTGGGTCGAACCGTTCTCAATTCAGTGCGGTGAGACACTCCGGCTTCTTCGAGTTTTCCGGCTAGCAAAGCCATCGCCAAACGGGGGCCGTAGATGACCGGAATTTCAAATTGTTTGAGGTGATAAGGGATACCGCCTATGTGGTCTTCGTGACCGTGAGTCACGATCATACCTTTAATTTTGTGGCTGTTTTCCCGCAAGTAAGTCATGTCTGGAAGGACAATATTTACCCCGTGCATTCCATCTGTCGGGAACGCTAAACCGGCATCTAAAAGAATGATTTCGTCGCCGTACTCGAACACACAAGTGTTTTTACCGATTTCGTGAAGCCCGCCGAGGGGAATAACTTTTAGAGCAGATGCAGTTGTATTTTTGATCATGCGTATCCTTTGTTAGTTATTTTTGTTATTGGTCTGTGGTCTTTGGTCTGTCGTCTTTCGTCTTTCGTCTACTGTTCGTTGGTAGGGCGATATTTTTCCAAATATTTATGGAAAAATCCCTGGCGGGTTTTACTATCCCGTACAGTCAGTTGTCTTTGGTCTTCATTCTTTTATCTTCAGTCTTTAATCCTTGACTGTTAGCTACTTACTAACACTTAATTACTAATGACTGATGACTCAGAACTAATGACTGATAACAACCAATATTCAGTTGTCTGAAAACTCGTTCTCGCTCGTCTTGCTAGCTGATACTGCTGCTAGCTGACTCAGTACGTCCTTTAACTTTTGAGTTACCTCAACGGGCGGATCGCACAGGGGCGGACGGGTGGAACCTACATCCCAGCCTTGAAGTTTAAGAGCTGTCTTGACGGGAATGGGATTTGTGGTGAGAAAAAGAGCTTTAAACAGGTCAAAAAGTTGCAAGTGAATCTGGGTAGCGACTTGAACTTGACCGGCCTCGAAAGCTTTGATCATCTGTTGCAGTTGCTCTCCTACCAGATGGCTGGCTACGCTAACTACACCAGATCCTCCTACCGCCAACATTGGCAAAGTTAAGGAATCATCTCCAGAATAGATGGCAAATTCAGGGGATGTCAAGCACCGAATTTGACTTGCTTGATCCAAGTTGCCACTTGCTTCTTTTACGGCCACAATGTTGGGGATTTCTGCCAATCGAGCCACCGTCTCCGGCAACATATTCTGACCAGTGCGACCGGGGATGTTATATAACATTATAGGCAATTCTGGAGCAGATTGCGCGATCGCCCGAAAATGATTGTACAAACCTTCTTGCGGGGGTTTGTTGTAATAAGGAACCACCTGCAAACAGCCGTCTAACCCGAGTTTAGCTGCTTTTTGGGTAGCTGCGACTGCTTCTGAAGTAGAATTCGATCCGGCTCCTGCGATTACCAACGCCTTACCGACCACCGCCTTTTGTACCACCTGAAATAATTCGTACTCTTCATCCCAGGTCATAGTGGGAGACTCGCCTGTAGTGCCGCACACTACCAAGCTATCTGTACCGCGATCAGCTAAATGAACTGCCAATTGTTCTGCTACCGCATAGTTAACACTGCCGTCTTCCTTAAACGGCGTAATCATTGCAGTCAGAACCCGTCCAAACTTTACCACACTTTCTCCGATTTTAGACTGTTGATTTTTGATTTTAAATTTTTGATTTCAGATGAAAGGTTTATCTAAAATCCCCAATTTCAATTTCCCAATTGCCAGGGTTCCCCCTAATTAGAAGCCACCGCCACTTGGGTTCGCAACAAATTTTTTTCTACCAGCAACTCAGCTATCTGCACCGCATTTAAAGCCGCCCCTTTGCGAATTTGATCGCCAGACAGCCACATCTCCAACCCGCAGGGGTGAGAAATATCTTGACGAATCCTGCCAACTAACACCTCATCCTTACCGCTAGCCTCGACAGGCATCGGGAAATAATTAGCTTGCCAGTCTTCTACCAGCTTAACCCCGCTTGCCTGCTTTAAGATTTCCCTGGCCTCGATCGCGCTAAACGGCTCTGCAAACTCTAGATTAATCGCTTCCGAATGAGCCCGCAGTACGGGAACCCGCACACAAGTTGCCGTAATTTTAATCTCGTCCGTACCAAATATCTTCCGAGTTTCGTTTACCATTTTCATCTCTTCTTCACAATACCCCAAATCGTTAATCGGGGTGTTGTGCGGAAACAAATTAAATGCTAACGGGTATGGAAATATATCTGTTTGGGGCGTTTCCCCCTGCAAAATTGCTCTTGCTTGAGCTTTCATTTCCTCCATTGCCCTCGCCCCCGCCCCGCTGGCAGACTGGTAAGTCGCTACAACGATGCGCTGTATCGGCCTAACTTTGTGAAGTGGCCAAACGGCAACCGCCATCAAAATAGTCGTGCAGTTGGGATTAGCAATTATACCTCGGTGAGTTGCTGCTGCTTGGGGATTGACTTCGGGAACCACTAGCGGTACCGTCGCATCCATGCGGAAAGCGCTAGAATTGTCAATGACCACTGCTCCGGCTGCCACTGCTTGCGGAGCCCATAATTTAGAAGTAGAACCGCCGGCAGAGGCGAGCACCAGATCTACATTATCAAACGATCGCGCCGAAACTGCTTCGACCGGCAGCATCTCGTCGCCAAAAGGCAAAGTTGTGCCTGCTGAACGTTCCGAAGCCAGCAGCTTCAAGTTAGAAATCGGAAAACTCCGGCTGTGCAATAGTTCTAGCAACTCGGCACCGACTGCGCCAGTAGCTCCTAAAATGGCAACTCGATAGGATTGAGACAAATTAGTTTCCTCCAAAAATTAAAGTCTAAAGGATCGAAATCAAAAAATTAAATAACTGCAATTCTCAATATCAAACTTAATTAATGTTATGCGATATCAGGAGCATGAGAGGATAGCAATGGTGCAGTTAACGGAAACGGCAGATCGAACTTCCCGATTGATCCGGGCGATCGTACCCAATGCCAGTTTAGCATCTTTCTGCCGCTCGCCCACGCCCAATCCGCATCCGGTTAAGTTTTGCGATATATCTGCATTTTCGCAGGCGCATCCATTGACCTTAACTAGCCGCAGAGACCGGCAAGATTGACATCACAGGGCGATATGTGCTATGGTGCATCGGCAATTAGTGGACTTCACCTCCACATTCCTAGCAGCAAAAGCTAGTATTCTCAAACCAAAACTATTTGGCAAGAGCCAAAAAAGTAGCCGGCAATGACTTACAGTCTCATCCGGTAAAGGTGTTGTAGTTGTGCCGTTACGAGTCAAAGCGTACAAAATTAAAATGCAGGCAAAGTCAGATTTGTATGTATTTTATGACACTATTGTTAAATATCACAAAAGCCGATGAAAGTAACCCAGGAAAAACTTCCAGCTAGCCAAATTGGTCTGGAAATCGAAGTACCGTCAGAAAAGTCAAAACAAGCTTACGAGCAAGTAATTAAACAATTTGCTCGCGAGGTTAGTATTCCTGGGTTCCGCAAAGGCAAAGTTCCCCGTCAAGTTTTGCTACAGCGCCTAGGCCAGAGTCGTTTGAAGGCGACGGCTTTGGAAAATTTGATTAATGATTCCCTGCAAAAAGCCCTAGAACAAGAAAAAATTGCGGCAATTGGCAGTTTTGAACTTCGCACCGAGTTTGAAGAATTATTAGAGAAGTTCGATCCAGAACAGCCTCTGATTTTTTCGGCGAAGGTTGATGTACAACCAGAAGTGAAAATGGGTCAGTACACAGGTTTGCAGCTTCAAGCAGAAGAAGCTAAGTATGATGAGACTCAGGTAGATGAGGTATTGGCAAAATATCGATCGGACAAAGCTACTTTAATCCCTGTAGAAGGCCGGCCGGCTCAGTTGGGAGACACGGCTTTGGTTGATTTCTCCGGTAGATTTGCAGAAGCAGCAGAAGGCGAAACTCCCGCAGAAATTCCTGGTGGCGAAGCAGAAGACTTCCAAGTAGAATTATCGGAAAATCAGTTTGTACCGGGCTTTATCCAAGGCATGATCGGGATGAATCCAGGAGAAACTAGAGAAGTTTCTGTGCAGTTCCCCGAAGAGTATAGCAGTGAAGAATTAGCCGGAAAACCCGCAGTCTTTACGATTACTCTCAAAGAACTTAAGGAAAAAGAATTGCCGGAGTTGGACGACGACTTCGCGCAAGAAGTCAGCGAGTTTGAAACTTTAGCCGAACTGCGCGAATCGCTCGAAACTCGGTTTAAAGCAGACCAAGAAAACAAGACATCCGCTAATAAGGAAAAAGCTATATCAGCAGCCCTCGTGCAGCTAATAGAAGTGGAAATTCCCGAAACAATGGTCGATCGCGAAATCGATTATTTGTTGAATCAACAAGCCGTCCAATTGAGAAATTACGGCATAGATATCAACCAACTGTTTACCGAAGAAAATATGGGCCCGATGCGGGAACGATCGCGCCCGGAAGCAATCGAGCGCCTCAAGCAGAATTTAGCTCTGGCAGAAGTAGCCAAGCTGGAATCCTTATCTGTTGAACCAGCAGAAGTAAAAGCAGAAGTAGCAAAAATCAGAAAGCAGTTTCCCAAAGGAGATTTTGACCCCCAAAGGTTGCAGGAATTTGTAGCAGAAGACTTGCTCAAACAAAAAACCCTGAAATGGTTGGAAGAAAAAGGAACAATCGAACTCGTACCTGAAGGCTCTCTGACTCCTGCAGCAGAAGAATCAGAAGAATCGGACGCTGAAGATTCAGCAGAAGCAGCCACGAGCGTTGAAGTGGAAGTCGTAGGCGAAGATTAGGGCGCAGAATCAAAGTAGTAGGGACACCGCACGCCAGCCCTTCTTCGTGTCAACAAACACGTTAAACCCGCAGTCCGGCAGGGGTTTAAACCCCTGCCTCAAAGCTAAAGTCCTCGCTATGAGGACTAATGAATTATTCAGTCCTCATAGCGAGGACTTTAGCTGTAAGCCCCGTGGAATTCATTCCCTGGCGGACTAGCGGGTCCACTGGTGGACTTGGCGGGCTGAAAGCTTCAGTGGACACTAATGGGGTATTGGAGTGTCCCTACGGCGGGGATCGATCGGGGGTATCTGAAGTGCGATCGAATTTTACGTTTAATGTCGAGCTACTGTTGAATTTGGGTTAAATAGTCACAAGATTTTTGCTCGACTATACCCAATGCCCAATGCCCCATTCCCCATTCCCCATTCCCCATTCCCCCGATATCTGTTCAGAAGAGGCATAATAGTTAAAAGCTGGCGGCTTAATTTAAAGCTTTCATCAGCAGCAGCAAATTGTCTAGAATCCTTGACTGGTGTCTTATGGTTGTATCTCAATCTTCCAATTACCTAATTACAAGCTATAACGATTTTGATGTCAGTTCCAGCCCCAGCAATGTAGTGCCGATGGTACTAGAACAGTCGGGGATGGGCGAGCGGGCTTTTGACATTTACTCGCGCTTGCTGCGGGAGCGAATTGTGTTTTTAGGAACTCCCGTAACCGACGAAGTTGCTGACTCAATAGTGGCTCAGCTATTGTATCTAGATGCCGAAGACCCAGAAAAAGATGTCCAAATGTACATTAATTCCCCCGGGGGCTCGGTGACGGCCGGCATGGCAATTTATGACACAATGCAGCAAATCCGCCCGGATGTGGTGACGATTTGTTACGGTTTGGCAGCGAGTATGGGCGCATTTCTACTGACAGCAGGAGCCCACGGTAAGCGGATGTCTCTTCCGAGTTCCCGAATTATGATTCACCAGCCGCTTGGAGGCGCTCAAGGTCAAGCAGTTGATATTGAGATTCAAGCCAAAGAAATCCTTTATCATAAGCGTAAGCTGAATCAACTGCTAGCGCACCACACGGGTCAACCGATCGACAAATTAGAGGCGGATACAGAGCGCGACTTTTTTATGTCAGCCGAGGAAGCCAAAAATTACGGTTTGGTCGATCGAGTTATCGCTAAAGAAAACCTTCCGGCGGCGGGAGAGAATGTCACTGCACTGAATTAAGAGGCTGTTATGTCTAAGTACGACTCCCATCTAAAATGTTCGTTTTGTGGCAAGTCTCAAGAGCAAGTACGCAAGTTGATCGCAGGACCAGGGGTGTATATCTGCGACGAATGCGTTGACTTATGCAATGAAATTTTAGATGAGGAGTTGTTTGATTCGAGTGCAGTACCCGCAGCGGCGGTGGCTCCGAAGCAGGAAACGACGCAAAAGCGCCGCGGTACTTCGGGCAAAAGTATGTCGCTGAGCCAAATTCCCAAGCCCAGGGAAATTAAAAATTATCTCGACGAAAATGCGATCGGGCAAGATGAGGCGAAAAAGGTGCTCTCGGTGGCAGTTTACAACCACTACAAGCGCCTCAGCTTTATCCATGCAAAAAATAGCGGCAAGCACCCGCCGGAAGAAGTAGAACTGCAAAAATCGAATATTTTGTTAATCGGGCCGACGGGCTGCGGAAAAACTCTGCTAGCTCAGACTTTGGCAGATATGCTGGACGTGCCGTTTGCTGTGGCTGACGCGACGACGCTGACGGAAGCGGGCTATGTCGGGGAAGATGTGGAAAATATTTTGCTGCGGCTGCTGCAAGTAGCAGATATGGACGTGGAAGAGGCGCAGCGCGGAATTATTTATATTGATGAAATTGACAAAATAGCCCGCAAGAGCGAAAATCCTTCGATTACGCGGGATGTGTCGGGTGAAGGTGTGCAGCAGGCGCTGCTGAAAATGCTTGAGGGGACGATCGCCAATGTACCTCCCCAAGGTGGCCGCAAGCATCCCTACCAAGACTGCATCCAAATTGATACCAGCAATATCATGTTTATCTGCGGCGGTGCTTTTGTCGGTCTTGAGAAAGTGATAGAGCAGAGAACGGGTAAAAAGTCAATGGGTTTTATTCAGCCCGGAGAAGCTCAGCCGAAGGAAAAGCGGGCTGCTGATGTACTCAAGCAACTGGAACCGGATGATTTAGTGAAGTTTGGGATGATTCCTGAGTTTATTGGGCGGGTGCCTGTGGCTGCGGTGCTGGAACCGCTGGATGAGGAAACGCTGATGGCGATTTTGACGGAACCGCGCAATGCTTTGGTTAAGCAGTATCAAAAGCTGCTGAAGATGGATAATGTGCAGTTGGACTTTAAGCCAGAGGCGATTCGGGCGATCGCCCAGGAAGCATACCGCCGCAAAACTGGAGCACGGGCGCTGCGGGGAATTGTCGAAGAATTGATGTTGGATGTGATGTACGAGTTGCCGTCGCGCAAGGATGTTGCCCGGTGTACGATTACTAAGGAAATGGTTGAGAAGCGATCGACTGCTGAGTTGTTGGTACTTCCGTCTTCGCTGCCCAAGCCAGAGTCAGCTTAAAAGTAGATATTCACAATCACTAGGTGACTCTAATTCAACCTAAAACTTTTAGGGTATTAAGGAACCTAGAAGGGCTGCTAGTCTTAGCAGCGCCCCTACTACAAAAACCGGGTTTCTCGGTTTTTTTTAGTGATCTATAGCAATCCTCGCATCATTTGTGAATGTCTTACTCCCTCCCCTTGGTAAGGAGAGGGTTGGGGTGGGGTAAAAAATTTACGACTCCTGCAAGGATTGCTATACTTACCAATCTATAAAATCATCCTCACCTAACTCAGAAGATAACTCGGAAAAATCCGGTTCAGATTCCAATCTAAAAGTTTCCGACTCCCAACTCTCCAAGTAATCCGACAAATCGACTACTTCCCCATCAAACATAGCAGCCAATTGCCTAGCCGTATTCGCGACATATTGAGCGTCATCACGCACCGCTATAGCCTGAGCTTTAGAGTCATTCTGAGAGTCGGTAGAGCCGTTGGATCGTGATTCGGAAATTAGGGGCACATTAACGGCGGTATTTTCAGGCTCTGGCGGGTGTTTTTGTTCTTCTCTCCTATTCCCCAAAAAATCATCTGGAATCTCCGAACTCGCCGAGTTCTGCACCTGTTGGCCGACATCATCCGCAGGATGAGAATTCCTGGGATTTTCGCCAACACGTCCGTTAGAACTTGGCAAATCCTTAGCGCGGGAATTATTAGTTTCAGCGGGATTTGTCAATCCCACTTTTACTGTTACTCGACGGTTAAAAATTTGCAAAAAAGCTTCTTCAATATTAGCTACTTTGTCTTTAACCATATTCAGCAACGGCTGGGAACTAATCTTAACATGAGCAGTATTATTGCTAAAAATGACTAGCTGTCCATGTTGGCGAAGCAGCGATTGAGTTCCATGCGGCCGCACGCGGTCAAGTACCTGTTCCCACACTCGATTTAAATCGATTTCATCGGCTGAATTAGTCGGTGAATAATTTGTTTGATTCGTTTCAGCAGTTGGTACAGGTGCGGGAATCGCTGCAGGAGGTGTGCTTTCTGTGCGATTAGTCACAGGCGGCGAAGTCGGTGGAGGATTTTGAGGTTTGGCAGCGGGAGGCGGTTCAATATTAGATGTCTGGCTCCCCCCCTTAGCAAGGGGGGGTTGGGGGGGGTGATTTTGTGGTGGTTGAGTAATATTTTTAGCTGGTTCCGCTGTTGGTTGCTGCTGAGTTCTAATTGCTGAAGGCAATAATCCCAATAGCGTTACTTCCAGCCACAAACGCGGCTGAGTAGTGTTTTTAATTTGCACTTCGTGGGTTTGCAAATGTTTCTGACCTGCCAAAATCAACTCCGCATCCCAATGGCGGGCAAAATCCCCCAGTTTTTCCCAAGTTGCCGATGTTAAAGCTACTAAATCTGACCGTTTCGGTGCAGCTTTGGCTATTAGTAAATCTCGGTAAAAGCTGGCGAGACTTTGCAGCACGATTAGGGGTTCCCGACCGCGATCCATGAGGTGGCGAGTCATGTCTATTAGTGCTGTAGCGTTATCTGTATCAATAGCTTGCAGCAAATCCATTAAATCATTTTCGGGGACTGCCCCGACTAAATCCCAAACTTTTTCGACTGTTACTTCACCCTGAAATAAGCTTAGTTGGTCGAGCAAACTTTCGGCATCTCGCAGACCTCCTTGGGCCATTTGAGCAACCATTTGTACGGCATCACTGGCAATATTGATATTTTCTAATTGGGCAATTTTGTGTAAGTGAGCAATCATTGCATCGAGGGGGATGCGGCGGAAGTCAAACTTTTGGCACCGAGAAATAATAGTTGGTAATACTCTTTGTGGGTCGGTTGTGGCGAGGACGAATACAACGCGATCGGGCGGCTCTTCTAATGTTTTTAATAAGGCATTAAATGCCTGGGTACTGAGCATATGAACTTCGTCGATTACATATACTTTATAGCGGCATTGTACGGGGGCAAATTGAGCTCGTTCGATCAAATCCCGAATGTTATCTACTCCGGTGTTGCTGGCTGCGTCAATTTCGATGACATCTAGTGTCGAACCTCGGGCAATTTCTTGGCAAACGTTGCATTTGCCACAGGGTGTCGGGGTAGGGGCAACCGTAGAAATACAGTTGAGAGATTTGGCGAAAATTCTGGCACTAGAGGTTTTACCGGTGCCTCTGGGGCCGGTGAATAGATATGCTGGTGCTATGCGCTCTTGTAGGATGGCGCTGGTGAGGGTTTGGGCGATCGCCTCTTGACCGACTAATTCGGCAAATGTCTGAGGGCGATATTTGTGATGCAGGGGTTCGTAGGTCACGATCGAATATTGGTGGTATTAGCTGTAATCTTAGCTAAGGAGACGTTGTTCGATCGCACCAGAGTTCGACTTTCACAGCAAGCAGCCCGGTGGGCTTACACGGCGTCCGTGACTCAACATTAGGAATTAGCACCCTCCTAACGTCCGCCCCTCGATCGTCCGGGCGATCGGCTGTTCTGCTTGATGTTTTCCGCTGCTGGCTCCCAGAGTTACTATTAATTTATGTGTATTTCTTTTTATTTTTCTAGAAAAGGAGACCCCCGAACAAACATTTTTTTTAGCTGTATTGGTATAATATATTACAGACAATTCACCATTTCAATTGGTCAGTACCAGCACGCGATTTTCCGATATTTCGGAAACTGGCTTGCAGTTAAAGATAAAGTATTAATTAGAGGGTGCGTGCTCCAGTTGCAGAAATCCAGTGGTACCAAGATGATGGTGGAATGATGTCAATGTTGGTTGATCCAGTTGCACTACCAGCTCTACTCTGGAGTCCTGTATAAATATAGCGTCAAATTTTACCCTTTAAAAGCCCATGTCAACCCAAATAATCCTTGTAGAACCAAGGTTGGCAGTAGCCTCTCCCAAACCTAAACAGGCTAAACCCGGAGATCCGTCCTCAGACCAACTCTTCATGGGAGCGTCGGGATTACTGTTGTTATTGCTTATCGGTTTAGCGGTGTTTACCAAGCTAAAACTCGACGATTTGAGTAAAAAGCTCAAATTTGAGGAGTTTAGAAATCGAGAACTCCAGAAAAAATACAAAATGGCTCTGGAAACCATGCTAAAGATGGAAAAGAATCCCGACCTTATCCACTCGCGAGACTTTAATTTAGACTACCTGAGAATGCGAATGGCGGAAGAAGTATTTCACTTTGCCATTGTGAACCAGATTAAGGTAAAAGTCAAAGAAAAAATTAGTATTGCCCTGCGTCCGACTCAGGGGGCAGTGGGAGATAAAAACGGGAATGCTGGTAGTGGCAGGCAAGTGGATTCGATGTTTGATATCGAATACGAAACTGGCGATCCGGCGGTAAAAATAGAAAAACGAGTGCTGTTTCGGATTCAAATTAAGCTGATGAAACTGCCGACTCAGGCAACATCAGCAACAATTAATCAAATTATTGACTGTTTGGAAACTTATCTGAGTCCTTCAGACGACCACGACAGTTGGCAGCCGACAATTCAAGGTCGCATCGTTCATATTGAGTGGGATCAAAAAGCCAAGCCGACGCCGATGTTGGTGCTGGAACAGTCGAATGAAGGGGTGAATGTTACCTTTAGGACTACGAGAACGCCTGCCGGCAGACCTACCAATGCCAATGATAGCCAATTGGTAGGAGCTAAGGGTCAAAAAAGTGGTAAAAGTAGTTCTAAAACTCCAGCTAAAGGTGCAACAAAAAGTCCTGCGAAGGTAGGAGCAAAGCGTCCCGGTTCTCGGAAATAAGTTGAGGTGGGTTAATATTATTTTTCCGAAAAAACGCCGGTTGTCACCGTTGTTGATGTATCTTGTGCGAGGTAGCCGTCTTCCATGTGAATAATGCGATCGGCTATGTCTAAAATGCGGTTGTCATGGGTGACAAGCAAAATAGTGCAGTGCTGTTCTTTGGCCAAACCTCGCATAATTTCTACCACATCTCGACCTGATTTACTGTCTAGTGCTGCTGTGGGTTCGTCTGCTAATACTAATTTCGGCTGGCTGACTAACGCCCGGGCGATCGCAACTCTTTGTTTCTGGCCACCAGAAAGACTGTCCGGGTAATAATCTATTCTTTCTCCCAAGCCTACAGCTTCCAGCATTCCTTCTATTTTATCATTAGTTTCTTGGGGAGAAAGATGGTTGTGCAGGTCGAGGGACATTTGCACATTTTGCCTAGCTGTCAAGCATTTGAGCAAATTGTGAGCTTGGAAAATATAGCCGATGTCGCGGCGGACTTTAACTAATTTATTTTTCGGCGTTCCCCGCAATTCTTGGTCGAGAATTTTCAGACTACCTTCTTGGATCGATCGCAAAGCTCCAATCAAGGTTAACAATGTGGTTTTACCAGACCCCGAAGGCCCAGTCATCAGCACGATTTCGCCCGGATAAATTTCGAGGTTGATATCAAATAATGTCTGTTTGCGAAGTTGTCCTTCGCCGAAAGAATGATTGAGATTTTTAATTGAGACAACTGGTAAAGTATTCATTCGTAATTTGTAGCTGTTAATTCGTAATTGATAATTGGTATTTCCTTCTTCCTTCTTTCTTCTTCCTTCTTTCTTCTTCCTTCCTTAAAAAATATCCGCCGGGTCAGCAGCCTGCAACTTCCTAACTGCGATCGCCCCGGACACAGCACACATGACAACTGTCATAATAAAAACAGTCATAGCTTTCGCCAAAGTCATATACATCGGTAAACTCGTAGCACTTCTCCCTAAATTGTACAGCACCAAAGAAACTCCAAACCCTGGCAAATAACCAATAATTGCCAAAATCAAAGCCTCTTGAAACACCACACCCAAAAAGTAAATATCCTTGTATCCCATCGCCTTTAGCGTAGCGTATTCGGGTAAATGATCGGTAACATCAGTATAAAGAATTTGATAAACAATCACTATCCCAACGATAAATCCCATTGCCGCGCCGAGAGTGAAAACAAATCCGATTGAGGTACTTTCCTGCCAATATTTTTTTTCAAAATCTACAAACTCTTCTTTAGTAGAAATCCTCACATCATTCGGCAACGTTGCCCTCATTTTATCAACAACAGCCTTAACATCTGTACCCGGCTGCAAGTGAACAATACCTATATCGATTAAACCTCTTGTTCTCCGCGTCGAAAAAATCCGCATAAAGTTCAAATCGCTGGTGACAAGATTCCCGTCGGCACCGAAAGAGGCTCCTATAGTAAATAAACCATCTACCTTAACGCGGCGATTGTCAACTTCAGTTTCAACAACTTTTCCCTGTTTGAAATATTCTGCTACCGGCCCAAACTCCGGGCGGGAAGCTTGGTCAAATAAAACCACATCTGAAATTTTGATTCTGTCCAAATTATTTTGGATTTCAGGCAGATCAAAAATGGGATGAGCGGGGTCAAAACCGATTACCATCAATTGGCGGGTATTTCGCTGGTTGGGATCGGGGTTTTTCCACAATCCAAAGCCTAAATATACCGGACTAATTGCTGTAACGCCGTCAAAACTCAAGGCTTGATACAAGCGACGCTGGGGAAAACTTTTCATGGCTATTAAAGCCGTTGACTGAGTGCTGGTGATAAAAATATCCCCTTTTAACTTTGAGTGAAAGGTGATGGAGCTTTCAAATAGCGCGTCTCTAAACCCGAACTGCATAAACATTAGCAAGTCGGCGAAGCCAATGCCTGCTAGTGCGACGGCTAAGCGCATTTTTTCGCGGGTTAACTGTGCCCAAGCTAGTGGTATTTTGGCCATAATCCTCCGATTTTAAATTTGAGATTTTGGGTTTTGGATTGAATAATTTTAGGATTTAAGCACGGGTGTTGAGGAAGCGGTTTTTTTACCCTTATATTTGATTCAAAACCTTAACCTCGGTTAAAAACCCCGTTGCTTGAGTCCCCATGCGTAAGTTCTGTCAAGGTAAAATTTAGATATCTATTTTGACTTCAACCTGCAAGTTTGTGAGGGCTGCAACTTTTTTGCTCGATTCCGGATCGAGGCGAATTCTTACTTCGATAACTCTCGCGTCGGTGTCGGCGGCGGGGTCTGTATTGAGGACATCTTTTTTGCCGATTTGTTTGCCGATGCGATCGACTGTTCCTTCCAAAGTGCCTGCAAATACGGGGCTGCTGACGGTAGCCCGCTGGCCGTTTCGCACTTTGGCGATGTCGGTTTCGTAAACTTCTGCTACGGCGTACATTTGGTCGGTGCCGCCTAGTTCTACGATGCCGTCTTGGGTGTTGACACGTTCTCCTTGTCGGCTGTGAACTTTGAGGATGTAGCCGGATACGGGTGCTTTGACGTAACTTAAGTTTAAGTCTACTTGAGCTTTTTGTTTGGTGGCGATCGCACTTTCTACGGCGGCTTGGGCTGCTTGCACGTCTTCGGGACGTACTTCGGCAATTTGGTCTAGATTTGCTTTGGCTTGATTGATTTGTTCTTGGCCAGTTTCTGCTTTTTGTTTGAGTATTGCTTCCGCTTGATTAATTTGTTCTCTACCAGTTTCTATCTTTTGATTTAAGGTTGCTCTGGCTTGGTTAATTTCCTGCCTACCTGTTTCTAACTTGCGTCTGAGATTGGCTCGGGATTGATTGATTTCCTGCTGGCCTGTTTCTACTGTTTGTTTGACTGTGGCTTTAGTTTCGACTATTTCCTCACGCAAAGTTTGCACTGTTTTTTCTAATATAGCTTGAGCTTCTTTGACTCTCTGGCGAGCCGTTTCTACTGCTAAGCGTTTGGTGTCGTAGGCGGAAGCAGAAATTGCGCCTGTTTCGGAGAGTTCTTTATTGCGTTGTTCCTCGGCTTCGGCGTTGGTTAATTCGGCTTTTAGTCGATCGACTGTAGCGTTTTGAGAGGCAATTTCGCCACGCAATTGAGCTTCTAGCCTAGCCAATTTGGATTGCTGCACCTCTGTTTCTCTTTGGAGTTGTGCCTCAAATTTGGCAAGATTAGCTTGTTCGGCTTCGGTTTCTCTTTGGAGTTGTGCCTCAAATTTGGCAAGATTAGCTTGTTCGGCTTCGGTTTCTCTTCGCAGTTGAGCTTCTAAGCGGGCGACATTCGCTGCTTCGCCTTCGGTTTCTCTTTGCACTTGTGCTTGAAACTTGGCAACTTCGGCTTTCCCAGCACCGATTTGACCAGTTTTTGCACCTGCTTGAATTTTCGCTAATTCTGCTTGTTTGACTTTGACTTCTTTGTCGGCTTGTTGGAGGATTGCTTGGAGTCGATCGCGCGTATCGAGAACTGCTATGATTTGTCCTTGACTGACTCGATCGCCCTCTTCCACCTGCAACTGTTCAATTCTTGCTCCCTCCGACGCCGAAGGGGCCGACAATTTGATGACTTCCCCCTGCGGAGTCAACCTACCCAAAGCGGTAACACTGGTGCGGGTAGCGACGGAAGTTGCAGCCGCCGTTGCAGCCGCCGCCTTTAACTCTTCGGCTTTTCTAATTTGAGATACTTGCCAAAAACCGACTCCTGTGGTAATGAGAGTTGCACCGATCGCTAAACCGATAATTCCTCGCCCTGGGGGTTTTAAAAATGATTTATCCTTGAGCCGTGATTCCTTGACCATTACTTATAAAGTAGGTGATTTCCTGATTAAGTTTTTTCCCCCTACTGTAAAGTATTGTAAACAATTTTCAGCTATTTAGGGATATCAAAAAGCACCTCGGTCATGTAATGTTCGGCCCAATCTTGACCGAAAGCTTTTTCGAGTACGCGGCGGGTTTTGTCGTTTTGCTGCTGCTGGGTGCAGTAGTAAATTTGAGCCTCTAGAATTTCCGATGCTTCGGCTGCAGAGACAGGTTCGGAAGCGACTGCCTGTTTGCAGTGAATTTCCACGTAGGATTCAACAATATCCAAAAACCGACTGTTTTCTTCGATGGACTCTGGTCGCACAAACAGGCAAAATTCTGAGAAAATATCCCCCCATTCGGGAATTTGGCGGGGACAAGAAAATTGCTTGATCGGCAAAATTCCCAGTTGGGTTCGGTAGCTTTGCGACAAAGTTCGATCTCGATTGAGGGGAGAAAGGTCTGCGATCGCTGCGCTAACTTGGCCTTTGCCTGCTACGATATCCGTACCGAACATCGGCAAAGCATAATTCGGTCTGGGAAACATCACGCAGTGCAGAATGTCAAGTACCGGCCCGACTTTAGCGAGTTCGAGGTGTATTTTTCGGAACTGGGGCGTTTGATAGCAGCGGTTTTCAATGATCAGTTTTTCTCCTTCCAACCGACCTTCTACGTATCCCAACTCAGCGGGCAGGTGGTAGGGTTCGAGGTCAAGATAGCGGTGCCATACTGCTTCCATCCGGTCTGCTAAATCGCGGATGAGATGGTGCTGTTGTTCGCGCAAAGAAGGCTGGGATATTTCTAACATTCCTATTTATCGGGGGATAGCTTAATAAAACTTGATTCTACTGTTGCAAGATGCAGGAAAAAAGGTAGATACTTTAACAATATCAGTAGATTGACTTACGATCGAGCAAGTTTTACAGGAGATTTTGTATGTTTGGTCTGGGATTGCCCGAAATGGGCATTATTGCGGTGGTGGCCATACTAATTTTCGGCCCCAAGAAGATTCCTGAGTTAGGAAATGCCTTGGGCAAAACGCTGCGGAGTTTTAAGGAAGGGGTTGGTCAATCTGAGGATGAAGCTGTTGAGAAGGATAAAGAGGAAGAGGGCCAGCCGAAAGTGTAAATTAGGTTTGTAGTG
The DNA here is from genome assembly GCF_036700645.1 of Microcoleus sp. S36b_A4. Classification (NCBI taxonomy): domain Bacteria; kingdom Bacillati; phylum Cyanobacteriota; class Cyanophyceae; order Oscillatoriales; family Microcoleaceae; genus Microcoleus; species Microcoleus sp. S36b_A4. The sequence goes on from NZ_JAUBPI010000053.1 coordinate 21,910, forward strand.
AGGATTTTAGTCCTCATTTTTAAGGGTTCAAGCCCTCACTACGAACCTATTCGGGAAATTTGCCTTCTCTAACTTCAAGGGAATAATCTTTCACAGCTTGGGTAATTGTTTCTCGCAAATTGGCGTAAGCTTTCGCAAAAGGTGGCTGTTTTTCGGAAAGTCCCAACAAATCGGAAGTAACTAAAACTTGACCGTCGCAGTGTGGCCCGGCGCCGATACCAATGGTGGGAATAGTTAATTTTTGGGTGATTTGAGCGGCTAAGTCTGCGGGAATGTGTTCTAAGACGATCGCAAAGGCACCTGCTTCTTGAAGGGCGATCGACTCTGCTATGATGCGATCGGCTGCTTGGGTCGTTTTTCCTTGTTTTTTGTAGCCGAGTTGGTGTACCGACTGCGGAGTTAAACCGACGTGTCCCATCACTGGAATTCCGGCAGATGTTAGCTGCGAAACTGTGGCGGCCATTGCTGGATATCCACCTTCCAATTTTACAGCTTGAGCGCCGGTTTCTTTCAAAACTCTCCCCGCCGAGTGCATGGCTTGCTGGGGACTTTCTTGGTAAGTCAAAAACGGCAAATCGACCACAATTAATCCTTGTTTAACTCCACGGCGCACTGCTTTAGCGTGGTGCAGCATCTCATCTAGGGTTATGGGTAGCGTTGTGTCGTACCCTAAGACTGTCATGGCGAGGGAATCGCCGACTAGGATGATATCTACGCCTGCTTGATCGATGAGTTGGGCGATCGCATAATCATAAGCTGTCAGAGCAACAATTGACCGCCCTTGTTGTTTCCACTGAATTAATTGATGAGTAGTGACTGACATTTTAGTGCAATAATATAATATTATTTCTGGATATTAGTAATCATATCAAATCCGGGTTCCATACTCCTCGATCATTCGGAGCTTGAAATCGCTTATTTTCCAACTAAGTCCGAGCAGAGAGAGACTAAGAGTAAGAGGCGAAAATTATCGGGATTTTATACCCGAATATAACTTTGGCTTCCCTCTGCTGGCAAAACAATCAACCGCTGATTTTTCAAATCCGCTTCTAAACCCAAATCTTGGAGGGGACTTAAGCCGAGTAAAGGTTCTTCTCCTGCGGGAATTTCTACACAATCATACCTGCCTTCTCGTCCAGCTACGGCAAGACCTACATTTTTGAACAGACGAAATTGTCTAGATCCTATTGCAGTATTTCCTTGGATTTCACCAACTAAAGTTAAACCTAACTGAGCGATAATATCTGCTGGTAAGCAGAGTCGAGTTGCGCCTGTATCAACTAAGACGTTATCGATGGTGATACAGCGTATTTGCTCTGCGGGGATGAACCCTCTTTCTGCTAGCATCTTGTCTACTTCGTTGGTGACGGTTATTGTTGCGGTGACTCTGCCCATTTTTTTATCCTTTTGTTTTGCTAGAGAATGTTTTCGTTGTCTTTCGACTAAATTATATACGATTCAGGGTGCATCTTCTATATTTTAACAATATTTGTAACTGAGAGCGCTGTTGTTATTTATTCTTTAAATTGGATTGACAAATATGGCAAATTAATAGCAAAAATGCTCTCTAATTATTGAATTGCGAAGATTCTGCCATTCTTGTTTAGAAACATCTGCACGAGTTTTGTCACCCGATGGATCGCGGAGCTCCCAAATTGTATCTGCAATGCGATCGAGCGATCGCCCATGAGAACGATAATCGAAGTCCCAGAAAGCATCACCGACGCAATCTCCTTGTGTAGTAATCATTTCTCGATCGACTGTACTACGAATAGCATTCCATTCGCGGATGTAGGCAGCAGAATCGTCATATCGCAATTTGCGACCTCCTAATTGAGGATTCACTCTATAAAAAAACCAATCCGTAAACCTATCCACAGCTTGAGTTCGTGATTCATAATCGCGCGCTGTAGCACTGTCTAGATTGGAACCAGCGAGTACAAGGGCTATAGCTAATGCACACACCCCTAAAAACTTCGATTTTGACTTAAGTGAAAGTGATTTAGTTAGCAAGATTAAACCCAATAAAAATTATCAATATCCCAGATATAGCTGGTAATAAATCTTCTATTGCCATCCATTTTTAGAACAAGAAACTCCTCCGGTTTTAGGTGCGAGCGTAGATAAACACCAATAATTTTTACCATCAAACACAACGCCTTTTTTGATATATTGTAACTCAGAGAGAGGTTGCCACGGTCGCTCGATATTAGACTCGTCATAATATCGATATAGTTTTCCCTTGACCTCTAAACCCTGATCCGTACCTCCCAACCAATAATGACCTTCTTCAATTATGTTTAATGACGATTTTTGTTGATTACTATCTGTCTTTTTCTCAATCCACCAATTCCTCACAAAACGTTTTGTATTTTCAGAACCTCTTGTTGTAGCGACTATAACTAGCAGTTCTCCTTGTTGATTGATAAACTCAAAACGACAAGGCCCCTCTCCTGTACCTGAACAATCCTTAATCTCTTTATATCCTAAATCAAATAGCTCTTTAACCGAACGATCTCTGAGGTTAGGTTGACCCTGTAAGCTGGGCTGCCACCCTTGTTGGATCAGGATTTGGCGCGCCTCTTTGTATGGCATACCTTGTTGAAGAGGTATTTTTTGAGTGGAATTTACAGAATTTTCAAGGCTGACTTGAACCTTTTCACTTAAAGCAACAATTGTTGAATTTTTGTCGGAATTATTGATGTAATTTTTTTGACTTCCTGTATCGACTTTCGCACTATTTATGCGGGGAATTTGTTGCTGTGGGGCAGCACCTGCAAAACTTGTAGATCCAATGGCGATTAGTCCCATCAATGGTGCAATAATTCTGGTTGTAATAAGAGTGCGATCGCCTATCCAACTTTTCATACTCATCGGTTAAAAACCTTTCTTTTTACAGAGTTGTGTAGAGATGACCTCTACTCTAGGAGTTATCTTCGATCAATGCTGCGCTGTAAGGCGATCGAATCTCACAGTCCACAATTAGAAATAAACATTTCGCGTCTAATTGCTGACCATTCACTAATGCCGATCCGATCGCTTTTGGGAATTTGCTGTCCGGTTCGTTGAGGATGGCGGCTATAAAAAATTGTATCTGCAAGTAAATCGTAGGTTTGCTCGTAGGTTTCGCCGTTAATTGTCGTGAATTCCCATCCTGTCTCTTCTGGGGCTGGCCTAAAACAGACTTCTTGTACCGACTTGACTCGTGGATCGATCGCTTCGCGCAATCTCCGCCATTGATTGCTATATTCGCGATCGCCCGCATGGAGTTTGCGATTGTTTAACTGAGGATTAACCCTGTAAAATAAGAAATCGGTCAATCGATCGACGGCTTGTTCTCGCGATTCGGCTTTGGCGAGATTGGGACTGCTGAGGACAAGGGCGATCGCCAGAGCACCAACCCTTGAAAATCTTGAGACAGACTTCATTGATAACAACTCGACTAACATAGTAATTTGGTGTTAATTCCTACTTCCAGCCCAACCACCTTAACAAAGGCACAACCAAATAATGACTAACTCCCAAACAAAGCCCGATCGCACTTCCCAACAAACCAAAAAACACAATAGAGCCCCAAACTTGCAGCCAGCCGAAGGTAACGTTAGACAGTGACAAAATCCCAAAGAAACTCCCCGGAAAAATGTTCCAAGCATTCAGCAACAGAAACATTCCCGTAGAAAAAACAGCGACTACCAAAGCGTGAACTAATTGATGGCTCCGCAAACCCATTCCCACAGTCAGAGAGGCGATCGCAAAAGCTCCCAAAATAACCCCCTGCACACCACTAGAAGCTGTTGCTTCCATCCAGCACAAACCCGCCAACAAATAGCCCTGAGCTCCCATCAATCCAGACAGCCAATACTGTTTTTGCTGGCGAAAACTCCCCGCATCCGTCAAACCGATCGCAGTTCCGAACCCGGCAAACCCAAACAGCAGCACTTCCGGCCCCACAGCGAAAGTGATGTTAGGAATTAATTGCTGCAAACCTTGATTCAGAAAACTGGCAATTTCCGGGCCTATAGGCGAAGCATAGCCCAAAACCAAACCGCCGATCGCCCCCGCAGTTCCACCAACGCCACCGAGTACCATTTCCCAGCCCGTATCCAGAGAAGCTACCACGATTTGGGCGATCGCGCCGAACACAACACCAGTCAGGCTGACAGTTTTTTGCGCCCCCGCCACCACTACTTGCCGGCAGAATTCTAAAATAGCTTGACCCGCAGGGGCGATCGCGATTTTGCCCTTACTCCTAGCATAAATCTCCTGCAAACGCGCCCGAACATCCCCAGCCGTCGCCGGACGTTCCCGCACGTTCGATCGCACCATATCGTCCAACAAATTCGCCAAAGGCGGACTCACAGATACAATGTGGCGCCACCGCAACTCACCCGTCATCGGATCTTCAATTTCCGCCGGATACTTCCCCGTCAGCAAATGAATACAAGTCCGCCCCAGCGCATAAAAATCCGTCGCCGGCACGACACCGCCGCCCACAATTTGTTCCGGCGGACTGTACCCGGGCGAAATCAACCGCGTCGAACTCCGAGAATCTTTCCCGCCGGATTCGACACCGCCCATCTGTTTAACTCCCCCAAAGTCGATCGTCACCAATTGCAGTCCGCCCAAACCCTTGCTTAGCAAAACTTGGGGCGATTCCGGGTCTCGCAGCATCAAATTTGAGGGTTTAATGTCGCGGTGAATAATCTGACACCTGTGCAACTCCTCTAAAATTTCCACAGCTTGACTCAGCCAACTAAACACCCATTCCTGCGGACATCCTTGAGGGTGCTCGTCGAGAACCTCTTCTAAAGTTTTGCCGTGAATCTTTTCCATTACCAAACAAGGCAGCCGCTTCGCCGCAGGATTTCCCTCCCCGCCTGCAAAATTTTGCGTTTGAACGTGAAAATAACCATCAGGCTCGACTCTAGGGACACCAGGGTGCCGCAAAAGTGCCAAAACCCAAGCTTCTTGCTCGAACAGTTTCAGCGCTTTCGGGGCAGTTTCGAGTAACACTTTCAGGACGCGCTCGGTTTCAGTTTCTGTGTCCCAAACTGTGAAAATGGCTGCAAAACCCCCGGAACCCAGGCTTTGTAGAGGCACGTAGCGATTTTTTAGCCGCAGGGGAGCCCCGCAACTATGACAAAAATTGTTGCCCCAAGTCTGAGGGTAGGGCCTTGGGCAATCTGGATTGATGCAGTGAACGGCTTTTGAAGGGGGGTGAGGCACAACCAGAGTAAAAATGGGACTAAATATCCATACTAGACTTACGCGCAGTTAAGGCAGAAACCAGGTTTTCAGCGAGGTTAAATTGCTGTAACGACGGATTTGGTTTGAGACACGAGCTTGCTCTTGCTGCACAAGCCCTGTCCATATTATGTGGTATGCTGTCGATTTTTGAGTTGGTGGTCTCCGATTAACGGGATTTGAGATTTGAGATTTTGGATTTTGGATTGCTACATACTGAATAACAGTTGAGATCGGGCGATCGATCTTAACTCCCAACCATAACTTTAGGTATTTCTAACTACTTCCCCCTTGCCGATTACCGATTACCAATTCTGATTTTTAAGTATTAAATTCTTTACATAAACCGTATTGATCCGCTGTTCGGCTCGCTGCACAATATATTTCGATCGCCCAAAATTCCCCCCCACTCTGCGATCCCCAGCCTTTCCTCCTGCATCCTTCGCCACGGGAATTTCATAAGATATGTTACAAATATTTTCGGAATGTAAAGCAAAATAAACAATACTTATGATGATTAAAAGAATATTAAAATTGGAGAGTGACACTTTGTTGATATATTTTTAACAGCCTGCGATCGGGCAAAAAAATTAAGCGAATACTAGGAAGCGAGATATGGCTTACGCGCAAACCCAAACTCAATCAAAGGCTGGGTATAAAGCCGGAGTTCAAGACTATAAACTAACGTATTACACGCCGGACTACACGCCGAAAGATACAGATATTTTGGCTGCCTTCCGCGTCACACCGCAGCCGGGAGTTCCCCCAGAAGAAGCTGGAGCTGCTGTGGCTGCTGAATCTTCTACAGGTACATGGACGACTGTTTGGACTGACCTCCTGACCGACCTCGACCGCTACAAAGGTCGCTGCTATGACATCGAGCCAGTTCCTGGTGAAGACAACCAATACATCTGCTTCATTGCCTATCCTTTGGATTTGTTTGAAGAAGGTTCAGTCACCAACTTGCTGACCTCTTTGGTGGGTAACGTGTTCGGTTTCAAAGCTCTGCGTGCTCTGCGGTTGGAAGACTTGCGGATTCCCATTGCTTACCTGAAAACCTTCCAAGGCCCTCCTCACGGTATTACCGTTGAGCGGGACAAGTTGAACAAGTACGGCCGTCCTTTGCTGGGTTGTACAATTAAGCCCAAATTGGGTCTGTCTGCTAAGAACTACGGCCGTGCCGTTTACGAAGTTCTGCGCGGCGGTTTGGACTTCACCAAAGACGACGAAAACATCAACTCGCAACCGTTCATGCGTTGGCGCGATCGTTTCTTGTTCGTTCAAGAAGCTATTGAAAAAGCCCAAGCAGAAACCGGCGAAGTCAAGGGTCACTACCTCAACGTAACTGCCCCTACCTGCGAAGAAATGATGGAGCGGGCTGAGTTCGCTAAGGAAATCAAAACCCCCATCATCATGCACGACTACCTGACCGGTGGTTTCACTGCAAACACCACCTTGGCTAAATGGTGCCGCCGCAACGGTATTTTGCTGCACATTCACCGCGCCATGCACGCAGTTATCGACCGTCAGAAAAACCACGGTATCCACTTCCGCGTGCTTGCCAAGTGCTTGCGGATGTCCGGCGGCGACCACCTGCACTCCGGTACAGTTGTGGGTAAACTCGAAGGCGAAAAAGGCATCACGATGGGCTTCGTAGACTTGATGCGCGAAGACCACATCGAAGAAGACCGCAGCCGCGGTATTTACTTCACCCAAGATTGGGCCTCCATGCCTGGTGTCATGCCAGTTGCATCCGGTGGTATCCACATCTGGCACATGCCAGCCTTGGTTGAAATCTTCGGCGACGACTCCTGCTTACAGTTCGGCGGCGGCACCTTGGGCCACCCTTGGGGTAATGCACCTGGTGCAACTGCTAACCGCGTTGCTTTGGAAGCTTGCGTCCAAGCTCGTAACGAAGGCCGCAACTTGATGCGCGAAGGCGGCGACGTAATTCGCGAAGCTTGCAAATGGTCTCCTGAACTCGCTGTTGCTTGCGAACTCTGGAAAGAAATCAAGTTTGAGTTTGAGGCAATGGATACCCTTTAAGAATTTTTGGTTTGAGATTTTAGGTTTTAGGTAGCAAACTTGCTGTGGAGTCTTTATCTTTGAAGAAGATTTACAAGTAAGTTTGCATCCAAAATCTAAAATCCAAAATCTAAAATTTGAGGGGGCTGGGGTCAAAATGGATCTCAAACAAGTTGCGAAAGACACCGCTAAGGTGCTGGCAAGTTACCTAACCTATCAATCCGTGCGGATGGTGGTCGCTCAGTTGAGCGAAACCAATCCTCCTCTGGCAATCTGGTTGAATGACTTTTCCACTAAGGGCAAGATCCAAGATGGAGAAGCTTATATTCAAGAGTTGCTTTTGGAAAATCAAGATTTAGGCTTTCGGATCATGACTGTGCGAGAGTATCTGGCTCACGATGTGACGGAATTTTTGCCAGAAATGGTTTGTACTGGCATTCAGCAGGCGAATATGGAACACAGACGCCAGCATTTAGAGCGAACTACGCAACTTAATTGGTCTGTTTCTAGCAGTAATCCTGAAACATCAATAGATTCTGAACCGAATCTGGATAATTTGTCGAGTTAATCGATCGACAAGTGCGATCGAACACACACCTTAGAGATACAAAAAATGAAGACTTTACCTAAAGAGCGTCGTTACGAAACTCTGTCCTATTTGCCCCCGCTGACAGACGCGCAAATTGCCAAGCAACTCCAATACATCTTGGATCAAGGCTACATTCCCGGCGTAGAATTCAACGAAACCTCTGCTGCTGAAATGCGCTACTGGACTTTGTGGAAGTTGCCTTTGTTTGGTGCTCGCAGCGTCCAAGAAATCATGGCTGAAGTTCAAGCTTGCCGTCAAGAAAATCCTAGCTGCTACATCCGCGTCATGGGTTTTGACAACGTGAAGCAATGCCAAGTGCTCAGCTTCATCGTCCACAAGCCTAACACCAGAGGCTACTAAAAAGTATTGGCTGGCTAATCTAACTTTTAGGTTAACAGTCATTGCAGATTGGAGGCGGGGAATGCTCCCTGCCTCTTTTTTTATAGTTTGCAAATAGCTTTTAAAACTTGCAGCAACAAAACTGACGATTCTGGCTCCATCAGGTTTAGCAAAGGCATTAGCTGATAGGTTGGGTTGTGGCCCCCCTGAATATTGACGAACTGATAGTGCATTCCGTTGGTTGTCAAACCCCAGATTGTGTCTTGATATTTTGAATTTTGATAAGCATAGGTTAGCAATTGGGATAAACCCATCAATGCGTTAATTCCAGAATTTTTACTTTCAATCACCAAAACCCAAAAATATGTATCGCTTCTGATGGGTTTTATTTTGTTGACAGCCAAGATATCAAATCGTCCTTTAATGATTGTATCTTCATCTTCAATGCTAATTTCGGCGATGTCTTGTTCTAAACTAATTTTAATCGGGCGGCGGTAGAAGCCAGCCAATCGCATTAGGGGAAAGGTAGTCAGAGCTTTTACCAGTCCTTCAGAAACTCGATCAGTTGAAATGTAGTCATCGAAATCATCCCTAGTTTGTATAAGTTCCTGCTGTTCGTGTTCTGTTATATCTTCAAGGGATAACAGAGAGGTAAATGAGTTCGTGTACTGCTTTTGAAAGTTGAATAGACGGTGTACTTCTGCTAATGTTAGGTTTTTGGCATTAATAGTTGTCGTCATATTTTAATAGTTATTGAATTTTTATTTATAATTATAACATAGACATTGCGGTAGTCCACGAACCTAATTTATCCTTTCCCCCACAATTCCATCAACTATTTCATAACCCCAATTAAAATGTCGATTTGCCAACTGCTGGGCCATGTCATATTCGCCTAAATTGCAGAGTTCAACTAACTTTTGATATCCTTCATCTCTTTCTCGCTGCAACCTTTCCCGCCGCAGTTTTTCCCTCTCTTCCTCAGAAGGATTTGGTCGCTCTTCTCCCAGCGGATTAATCTCGCTAACTCGTTTCATATCAGCCTCATTAAAAAGGGATTGATTCGACTATTTCACCGTCAACTATTTCGTACCCCCATTCTGGGTTGGCAGCGATTTGTTTTTCGACTATACTTCGACCCAGAGGAGTTTGGTAAGCTTTTTGCAAAGAGGAAATACTGGGGGTTTCGGCGACTGTTGGCAGCTCTTTTTGTTCGAGTTTTGGCGGTTCAGCAATTGTTTCAGATGTGGATTGATTGAGGGCTAATTGCGGCGCGATCGCCCCTAACTTCCGCATTACACTATCCTTGGTGATTTGCGGTTTTTCGTTGAAGGAAGATGGCAGATATGGTGTGTCAACGCCCTGCTGTTTTGCTTTGAGTGCATCATCGGCAAGGCGATCGCACTTTCGCAAAAATCCCTCCCACAAATCTTTGCCCAAAACCGGGTTTCTCAAATCAGCACGGGCTTTAGAGACTGCGGCTTCCAGCGGTTCGCCTTTGTGCACGTAATACTGAATTCGCTCCTCTTCAAAAGCAGGATAAGGCACTTCTGGTTCGATTTCCCAATCTCGCTTAACTTTCTGACTTTCTCCTAAAGGAATTCCGGCGATAAATTCATCCCAAAAAGTCGAGGTTAAGCCTTTTGTCATGCTGTCAATAATTTTAAATGCCCATCCAGAAGGATTGCCAAATCCTAAGTTGCGCTCTTGAGCATAGGCTTCTAAGGATCGTTGAAAGTTGTGAAGTTCTTCTTGGGAATTCCAAGGGCCGCTAAATCGGTAATTAGGGGTGACAGCCACAGCTATTTGTTGGCGGGGTTGCCCGAAATATTTGTCGGTTTTAACTACATGATTTGGGTGTGATGTTTCGCGGAAAATTTCTACAGGGTGATTGTTGTTTTCGCAACTTATCGGTGTTATAATATCTGGCGGATTCGGTGACCAAAAGTTATTTAGTTTTTCCTCGAAAGCGTCAATGTCCGCCCAGAGTTCTAGGGTGTCCGTGTTGGGATTTGTTAATTTTTCTTTCAGGAGCGATCGCACTTTTAGCAGGCGTCTCGCGAGTTCTTGTTCTTCGCGATTTAAACCAGTAGCTTTTTCAATTTCGCTGTTGTTAGTTTTCACCCATTCGCCGGAGTTGGACTGTTGTGATTGCCATTGCAATAATTGGCAAAGAAAAATACTCGCCGCGACTCCGCCGGTAATTGGGGCAAGTTTGGGATAGTAGATGGCGGGGTTTCCTAGATTTCCTAAAAATATTCCTATTTTCATTTTGTATATTCTTAATTCCCTTGAATCTTAGGGTTATTATTGGCGCAGCTTAGCTTGCATTCTCGGGGGCGCATTGGGACAACTTACCTCGACTAAACTAGCATGGAGAAACTTAAGATTTTCTTTAAGCTTCTGTCTATTCCTGACTGAATGGAGTTTCTAGAGTTAAAACGGGGATCGCTTATTCGATCGCCTGATTGACAGGAGTGAGTTAAACGTAATAATAAATTATTTACTGTAAAGCTCCTGCCAAAATGAATCCAGAACGTCAAGAGGCTTATTTGAACTTAATCGAGCGAGTGCTTACCTGTCCCAACGGCCAAGAACCAGAGGTCTTAAGTTCCTGTTCCGATTTAATTGATGCGGGATTTGTGCAAATGCTAATCCAGATATCGGCTTCAATGGCGCGCGAAGGTGACGAAGATACTGCTAATTTTTTAGTGCAACTTGCTCGTTTGCTGGGGAAATCTTTGGGTTTGTCGCCGGATTTGAGGCCGGCTGGCTACAGTAGTGCAAAGGGGTAGAGAAGAGTTGCCATCGCCTCGTTGTATCATGTTTTGAGAAATGAGGGCGATTCCCTACCCTTCGGGATAGCTGTGTTTCACCTAATTTTTAAATGCAGCGATGGCTTTACAGTTTATATTCGAGAGGTTCACAAAACTCATTCACCCCAGTTTTAAATACATAAATAATCACGGAAGTCACCAAAATATCAGGGCAAATTTTTGCTGCCACTAAATCTCTAAATGCAGCATTCAATTGTCCGTTTTTCAACTCTTCTTTAACCTCTGATTTGCAGATAGCAACCCGGCATCTTTTGGCCAATCCGTCTAACCAATTTTCCGAGATATTCGGTTCTTGCCCGGCTTGAATTGCTAGAGATATCGCTGCATCTTCGATGTTACCTTCGCAGTCTTCGATTGCGTCTAGGGCTTTTAGGGCTTCGGGATATTCCGCTAATTGCGAGCGAAATTGGGCAATTTGTTGTGAGGTAATAATCACCATATTATTTTCCTGTGTTCTCTGTTGGCGGGATAAGTTTAGCAATTAAAGTTGCTATTATAGCATTTTTTGATGGAGGTGGGAATTGGGCGATCGAACTTAATTACATTTTCAAATAATATTTTGCACTTCGCAATAGTCTGGCTGGGGCTTAAGCCCTCGTATTAAAGCTTAAGTCCGAGCTAGGAGGAGTGATGTTAAAATTGACCAAATGCGGCGCTAAAATAGGTTGGCAGGACTCATATTTATAAAGAGTTAGGAAAAATGACAATCATTACTTTAAACTTAGATACTGTCGAACTAACCGATGAACAGTTTTACCGTTTATGCCAGATGAATCGAGATTGGCAATTTGAACGGACACCTAAAGGAGAAATCATTATTATGTCACCCGCAGGCGGAGTTAGTGGCAATCGAAAAGCCTATTTAATTACAGATTTGGGCTTGTGGAACCGTAAAACCCAGCTAGGGAGAGTGTTTAGTTCTTCTACACTTTTTCGCTTGCCTAATAATGGCTATCGAGCTCCAGACGTGGCTTGGGTTAGCTTAGAAAGATGGTCTGCTTTAACACCAGAACAACAAGAGAAATTTCCGCCAATTTGTCCTGATTTTGCCATTGAATTGCGATCGCGTCCAGACCCCCTGCGGCCTCTTCAGGAGAAAATGCAGGAGTATCTAAACAGCGGTTTACGCTTGGGTTGGTTAATTAATCCTCTAGACGAAAAAGTAGAAATTTATCGCCCTTCTCGCGAAGTAGAGATTGTACAATTTCCTGTAAGTTTATCGGGAGAAGATGTGTTGCCCGGATTTGTGCTTAATTTGCCCATGATTTGATATTGTATCAAATTTTTCCTGTTTCCAACTGTATTTTCTTCGGACAAATATCATCATCGTACCAACCAGTCAAAGCCACCGCCAAAGCATCCGCTGCATCGTCCGGTTTCGGAATATAAGCCAACTCTAACTCCCGCGCCACGGCCTCTTGCACTTCAGATTTATCCGCATTACCGCGGCCGGTCAAAGCTTGCTTAATTTGAGCCGGCGTAAACTCGAACAGTGGCACTCCACACTGCGCTAATACTAGCGTCAAAACGCCGCGCGCTTGGGCTACCAGTATGGTATTTCCCATCTTGTAAAAGAACAGTTTTTCGGCAATTGCTATATCAGGTTTAATCTGTTCAATTACCTCGTGCAAATCGTCGTAAATTGTTTTCAAGCGCTGTCCCATTTCCTGTTTGGGTGTTGTTTGTATGACGCCACAATCAATCATGGAAACGCTGTTTTTATCTTGTTTACCGGGGACAATTTGACAGGAAATTGCCCCGTAGCCGAGATTTGCTAAGCCAGGATCTAATCCTAAAATTCGTTTTTCCATTGCCCGAATTAGTAATTGGAAATGGGGAATTAGGTATGAAAATTTGGGAAGGTTTCATCACCACCAATTACCCATTACCAACTACCAATTACTAATTACCCCTCAGTTGATTCCAGACCGAATACCCGATCGAACACTTTAGTCACTTTATACCCCGAATCTATTGATTCTAGCGGGTCTTTCCGCAACCGGTGCCGCAAACACAGAGTCATCACCCGGCGAATATCGTCCACAGTCACCTCTGTGCGGCATTCCAAAGCCGTGAAAGCTTTCGCAGCCCGATTCGTCACCAAATCGCCCCGCAGCCCGTCTACGTCCAATTCCGCGCAAACTTGGGAGATTTTTACCCGCAACTCTCGATCGATAGTTACCGATTTCAACCTTTCCTGGGCTTCCACCAACTTCTGCTGCATTTCATCTTGTTCGCGCTGATATTTTGCGAGAAACTCCGGCGGATTTTGGTCAAAACTCGATCGCTGTTCGACAATTTCCACTCTTAAATTAGGGTCTTTTACAGTGCGAATTTCTGCGTGCATCCCGAATCTGTCGAGTAACTGCGGCCGCAATTCTCCTTCTTCTGGATTTCCGGAACCGATTAAAATAAACTTAGCCGGGTGGCGGATCGAAATGCCTTCTCTTTCAACCGTATTCCAACCGCTGGCGGCCGAGTCGAGCAAAACATCGACTAAATGATCGTCGAGCAAATTGACTTCATCCACGTACAGAATGCCGCGGTTAGCTTTAGCTAAAAGACCGGGTTCAAAAGCTTTAACACCTTCCGACAAAGCTTTCTCGATGTCGATCGTACCGCAAACTCGGTCTTCGGTAGCGCCCAGAGGCAAGTCTACCATTTGGACTTTTTTGCGGGCGATTTTAATGTCAGTTTGAGATAAAGTGCGATCGCGCACCTCATCACTCATCAAATCTGGATCAGTGGGATGACTGTTAAAAGGATCGTCAGCCACCACCTCAATTTCCGGCAGCAAGTCAGTGAGGGCGCGGATTGTGGTAGATTTGCCAGTACCTCGATCGCCCATAATCATCACCCCGCCAATTTTGGGATCGATGACATTCAACAGCAGCGCCAGTTTCATCTCCTCCTGGCCAACAATTGCAGTGAAGGGAAAAACAGCGCGGCGGGCTGCGGTAGCGGTAACGGTTGGTAGAGCGCCCGCATTTAGGGTATTGCTGACTTCGGCAGTAGGACTCACAGGATAACTCAAAATATAATAATTGCTTGTTTATTGTAGGGGATAAGGGATTGTCTGGAGCGATTCCCTACCGCAACGGGCCCGCACGCGCGTTCGGGATAGCTTCGCTTTAGGCAGTTGTAGGATGCCCACAGAGCACGGGGCCCCTTCAACAGGATAACGAGTACGAGTGTTTATTTTAAAAAGTTTCAATCAACTTGGCACATCCGGCACTGTCGAGCAATTTTTATGGACGATCGCACGGCCCAGAACGATCGGCGCGATGGGACGATATTGATGAGATCCCGTCAAATTATCCCAACCATGAATAATTGGCCGAAATTCCTCCCCGATCCTACATCGTGCGCCAGAGGGTTTGCCTTAAGCATTAGCTTTTGGCTGATTGTTTCTTTACTGTGGCCCAATGCTTACTACTATCCAAATTGCAATTATGGGAGATTGAGGAAATCACAGCCCGAACCAAAGTGCGGCGCGGGGAAGCCGAGTGGCAGCGCGGCGGTGAAATTCCAGAATTAGCGTCGTACCTCACTCAAAAATAAGACAGTTAAATAATTCACTCTCAAAACTATTCTCGTCGGAGTTGAACGCTTCTCCACAGCTTTAAATATTCAGGTCGAACAGATTCATCAATCTCGTAAGCTAAACTTTCAGGCAAATGGAGTTCGATAAATGAGACTTGAAGTCGTGACACGTGGATTTTCAGTCCACTGCTCCCGATCGATTGCTTGCATAGTAACTGCGAAGTCACAATAGGAATCCGGCAAACAATTGAAGCTACGCCGCTACTCTCTCAAAAGTAACTGCAAGATAGGGAATGGCAAGGAGATTAAATTGATAGACCACTAATTTGGGATTACGGTCTAGCTTTTTTTGGTATTCATCTATTATGTTAAAGTCTTTTTTATTCCTTTATTGTATAGAATGGTACTGTTGTCATGGATTTTTTCCATGCTTCGATCGCCTTTGTCTGTCAAGTGTTTGGTAGAAAAAGACGATAGGATTCGCTGTCTATCAGAATTCGGAAACCCAGCCACATTAGCACAAAAGGGAAAATCTTGCTCGCATAACGGCTGAGAACCAAAGCAATACCAGGTAGATGCGTCAGAGTATAGGACATAAACAGCCAGCAGCAAACAATAAAATAGCAAATCGGTACGATCACAGCCAGATTTTGAATACTGCTACTAGCAAATAGGGGAATATAGATGCCAAGATTGTTACCACCATTAGAAATCGTGACCGCAGAAACGCGATAAGTTTGCGGATCGCGAATTATTTCCCAGAGCGATCGCTGCCGAGAATCAAATCCGTGAAATTTAGAGTTTCTTTTCAGATTAGCTGACTTATCTTCGGCTGAATCATCCTTGTTAAGGTTGAGTAAATTATTCAAGCCAATCAGTATCGGCAAAATCCCCAGTAACCCCGTCCAAGTTGACGGAATTGCTAGCCCCAGCAAGAAACCAACTAAACTTACCGTGATTAATGCCGTGAACCCTATAAGCTCACCCACCACAATGTGTTTAGGACGAAAAGTACGATTAACCTCACTGAAGAAGGCCGTCAGATAAATGTTGTCGTCAAACGTTGTTGCGACAGCAACAGCCAGTCCAATCTTAATTGTTGCAATTAACCAATCCATTACCGTCTCTCACTCAATACCTATCCCATCGCCGAAACTACTGATTTCTCAACCGTCGTGAAAAATCACCATAATCTCGATATGATAATGTGAGTATCCCATATTGGGTGTAACAAGTGAGCAAATTTGGTAGTTTATCCGTATCAAGCGGTGCTTTGAATTGATCCCGGAGCTTCAACTCATCCCAGAATGTCCATCACCTGTGTTTATCAAAGGAGTCATTATGATTAGCCGTTTGATTGACCGTGTGCCTAGAGGCACAGGTCACAATATCTTACGGTCGCTCAGTTCGGCCACTCGTATATCGGCCACCTATCGGTTTGTAGGTCTGTTTTGTATCGGCCTGGTCTTGGTTTTAGTCTTGAGTCTGGCTTTTGACAGTCATGCTGTTGCCACTCCAGCCTCTGGCAATGTACTCTCCCCTCTAGTCATCAGTCAGGTAAATCAGGTCAAATTGTCTAAAGACTCAACAATCCGGTTACTGGAAACGGTGGGACTGTTTGTGGGGGGCATACTTTTCTGTGTCGTTTTGGATCGCTGGTTTTCTAATCGTTCTGCTCATTCGGGCAATACACCCTTAGCTGAGCAAGCGCGGCGGCTCAAGCAACTCAAAATCGGTTATCCAGAGGGTATGACGAATCTGGAAGTCCTGCGTGCTCAAGGTTTGCTCGAAAGCCGTTTGCGACCATTTGGGCTGATTGTTACTTGGACAAGCTTCTTATCAGCTTCTGCTCTGATAGAAGCATTAAGCAATGGGACGATCGATTTCTGCGGCGGCGGTGGTACGGCCAGCATCTTCTCTCAAGCAGCAGATCATGTGTTTGTGCGGGTGGCTAAAGAAAAATATACTGCTCCTAAAGGTCAAGCGATTCTAGTACCAGAAGATTCGCCAATTCAGACGGTTGCCGACCTGAAGGGTAAAAAGATAGCTTTTGACAAAGGCTCAAGCGCTCATTATGTGCTGGTGCGAGCACTGGCAAAAGTGGGATTAGAGTTTAGTGACATTGAGCCAATTTATCTGACCCAGCCACAGGCGCTGCCCCTATTCCGCGCGGGTGAGGTGGATGCTTGGGTGATTTGGGTTCCCTACACGACAACTCAAGTCCGAAGTGCTTATCCAGGGCGCTCGATTGCAGACTTAGAGAGTATCTTTGGTGACAAAGCCTCTTTAGAAGTTCCGACCTATTACTACGCAATTCCAGAGTTGGTACGCGACTATCCCGACTTGCTCAAGGTGATTTTAGAAGAGGTAAACGAAGCTGGAGCTTGGGCTAAGAAACAGGAATTAGAAGCTGCTGTGCGATTGGCAGAACAGCATGAAATAGATCCATCCATTGTAGAAATTTTACAGCGACGTAGTGCCGAGCGCGCTATTATCCCGATCGACGACCAATCGCTCACGGCCCTACAGCACCAGGCAAATATGTTTAAAGATTTAGATCTGATTCCTGAGCGGGTGAATGTGAAAGATGGAACCTATAGCTTGCAGACCAAGCAAAACTGGACTTATTAATCTGACAACTATACTCAAGTGTAATTTTTGTCTGATATCAAATCCGCACTTAATCGTCGGGCGTAAAATCGAGTCAACATTCAACACTCAACCATCATTCAGTTTTTCGACCCGCCCGTCAACAGTCAACAATCATCTGGCTCGTGCAACCGGAATTGATCTGACCTATCTTTTTTTAGCACAAGTCCGTCAAATATCAGCTCTGTCTGAGTTTCCGGCGGGGCTTTCACCCCGCCATCGGCAAACCTACATCTTGATTAGCTGAATTGCCCGCATTTTTCCTAAAAAAAAACCCTCAACTTTGTGAGGGCTTTGCGATGCCAGGAACGAGACTTGAACTCGTGACACGTGGATTTTCAGTCCACTGCTCTACCAACTGAGCTATCCCGGCTTGTTTTTTCGCGCTTTACTATCTTAGCAGACACATACAGAATTTAGCAAGCACTTTTTCAAATTAATTTTCGATCACCCGGAACCGCCCACCTGTAAGCTAAAAGCTGCAACCTAAAATCCAAGAATCGCAATGGCACAGCAACATCGGGACAGCGAGGGCAAGAGTCTGCTTGTCTTAGGCATAATTTGGCTGCTGGGGGCAATTAGCGATCGCCTCTGGTTTGCCCTTGATCGATCTGTCCCGGCGTGGGATCAAGCAGATTACCTGACTAGCACCCTGAAATACTTGCAGGCGTTGCAGCATCCTCAGTGGCTTTCCGGGGAGTGGTGGACAAACTTCTGGCTGCTTTCGACGAAAATTCCGCCCTTGGCATACATCTTGACGGTGCCGTTTCTTCAAGTTTTCGGTACTGGGGGCGATCGGGCAACCCTCGTTCATCTATTATTTAGTGCAATTCTCCTCGCTTCAGTCTACAGTCTTGGTGTCCAATTATTTAACAGGCAAGTCGGTTTGTGGGCCGCTGCAATTTGCGTTTTGTTACCGGGACTTTATCGGTTCCGCTTGCAATTTTTACTCGACTATCCCCTCACTGCGGCGATTACTTTGGCTTTCTATTGTTTGACCATGTGGAAGGCTTCTGAAGGAAGAAGTTCGGCAACGGATTCTGTAACGGATGTAACGGATGTAAAGGATGTAACCGATAGAAATCAGTTGAAAGAACGAACGAATAAAAAATATAAATTCTTCCCCTCTTCCAGTTCCTCTCTCTCCCCCTCCCCCACTCTCCCCCTCTCCCCGTCGTCTTTCTTTTGGGCAATCGCCTTTGGAATTTCTCTCGGTTTATCAATATTAGTTAAACACACTACCGTATTATTTCTATTTACCCCGATTGTCTGGTTAGCTGTGGGTGCTGTGCGACAAAAAGCTTGGGGAAGATTAGCTCAATTAGCAGGTAGTTTGTTGCTGTCGGTGGCGGTGTTTGGGCCGTGGGCAAAAACTAATTGGCTGTTAATTTTGACCGGGGGAAAACGGGCAACAGTGGATTCTGCGATCGCCGAAGGAGATCCGGCCCTCAATACGATCGACGCTTGGATTTACTACGGTAAACACTTACCAGAACACATTTCTTGGCCTCTGTTACTTATTCCCTTAGTAGGATTGATACTTTATTGGCGTCGTCGGCAAGAGAGTTCGTCCATCTTTTATCTCAACTCCTGTCGCTGGCTGGCTGTTTTCTGGGTAGGAGCTTATTTAATTAATTCTCTAAATATTAACAAAGACGACCGATATGGTATACCTTATTTGCCAGTTTTATCTATTTTCTTAGCCTACTGTTTAACGCTGTGGCCTTCTCGGTGGGGACGAGAAATTCGCTGGGGTACAATTGGCTTGGGAATTCTGGCAATGCTATTGCATATGTGGCCGCTGGGAGGGGCTTTTGGACATAGCTTAGTTCAAATTATCAGTCCCGGCAATTCTCACTATCCTTACTGGGGGAAAGAGTGGCCGCACCGAGAGATAATTGCCGAAATTATTGATAGGGAACCTTATTTGCAGTCTACTTTAGGCGTGTTGCCTTCGACCCCGGAAATTAACCAGCATAATTTGAATTTTTACGGTGCTTTGGCGAATTTTCAGGTTTATGGGCGGCAGGTGGGAACGAATTTAAAAGACGTGCCGCAAGATGTGCGATCGCTCTCTTGGTTTGTAACTAAAAGCGGCCCCCAAGGTTCGATTCGCGAACGTATTAAACAAGCTCAAAATGCAGCAGTAACGGCAATTGAAAAAGGTGATAAATTTGAGTTAGATAAAACTTGGATTTTGCCCGATTATACTAATTTAAATCTTTATCGCAAGCGAGTGCAGCCTGTCGAAATACAGCCGTTAAATGAAGCGCGATCGCAAGTACAATTAGATCGAGTTACTGTCGCTGCAAAAGCAGTTCCCGGACTCGCGCTACCGGTTACTTATACTTGGTCTGGGCCTTGGCAGCAGTTGCAGTCTGGTTTAGTGTTGGTAACGTGGCAAAATCAGCAGTCGGGCGATATTCCACCGGGACAGACTTTCAGGATTTTACACGATCGCGCGATCGGCCAGGCGACTTTGCATCCGGGGATACTGGAAGCGGATAAATTTGCTGTGGGGTTTCGAGTTGTAGATCGCACGGCGATGCTTCCTCCTGCTAATATTGCACCGGGAACTTACAATCTGCAAGCTACTTATCTAAATCGGAAAACCGGTGAAACTTATCCGATTAATGTGCCGACAGTGAGTGTTAAAATAGAGGCAGAGCCTCTGGATATGCGTTCTCAGGCAGAGCGGGGGAACGAGGATTATAAAGATAAGCCTGAGTTAGATTTGGTGACTCAATTGCGGGCGATGGCGGTTAATTTACCCAAAGGATTGCCAGGTTTAGAACCCGTGTTCGAGCAGATTGGGCGCATCAATCAGTACGATCCAATTCAAGATTATACCGTGCAAGCGGAACAAGCGTTAGAATATCGGTTGAAACAGGAACCAAATAATCTAGAATTGGCTTATGCTTTGGCATTTTCTCGGGTATTGCAGCAGAATGTCAAAAGTTCGATTGCCGTCTTAGAAAAAGTTACTCAACTCGACTCAAAAAACCCTTACGCTTACGCCTATCTCGCTTTCGTACACCTGTACGGCTGGCATCCCAAAGCTGCTCAAACAGCCTTAAAACCTGCTCTCGCTCTCAACTCCAACCTACCGGAAATTAGAGTTTTAAACGGTGTAGCGGCTCTGATGCAAGGTAATCTCATTCACGCATGGCAAGATTTGCAATACTTAAAAAAACTAAAAATTTAACAATCCCTTTTACTGTGGCACGGGCGTCTCGCCTGTGCTTCCGAAGCGGTAAAAAACAGAAAACCAATGAACCAACCAAGAATAATCTCTCTAATTCCCAGTGCCACCGAAATTGTAGCACTTTTAGGATTAACCGATGCAATTGTGGGCCGTTCCCACGAATGCGATTATCCCCCAGAAATCCAAAATTTACCTGTTTGCACTCAGCCTAAATTCAATCCCGAAGGAACTAGCAGCGAAATTCACAACCGCGTGACAGAATTGTTGCAAAATGCGCTGAGTGTGTATAAAGTAGAAATAGAGACTTTGGAAAAATTGCAGCCGACTCACATTATTACTCAAGCTCAATGTGAAGTCTGCGCTTGTTCTCTGACAGAGGTTGAACAAGCAGTAAGCACGCTGGTAAATAGTAAGCCGGAAATTATTTCTTTGCAGCCGAATCTGCTAGCAGAAATTTGGACGGATATTCAGCGAGTTGCTGATGCTTTGGGCGTAAATGGAAAAAGTGCGATCGACCTTTTGCAATCCCGCATTGATGCTATTACCTCCCAAACACAAGCATCCTCTATTATTACCACAAAACAGAGACTTCCCAAAGTAGCCTGCATCGAATGGATTGAACCTTTGATGGCTGCGGGTAACTGGATTCCCGAATTAGTGGCAATGGCGGGAGGCAATTCGCTGTTTGGAATTGTCGGGCATTGGTGACAAGTTAAGGAAAAAGGGAAATTGTCAAGGGTAGTATTTGCATGGGTCTGGGATCGTGGGAAACTTA
>NZ_JAUBPI010000054.1:0-43004 GCF_036700645.1 Microcoleus sp. S36b_A4
TTAGCAGAATTACCAGATGGAATAAAATCTACCCATCTTTTTTTGTCTGAGTATCTCACTCCACCCATAACATTAATACGACCTTTTCGTCGGTCTCCTCTTTTATTACTTCTAGTCCCCTTTTTACACCAGTTTTTCCGTCTAATTACTCTTAAACTAAATCCACTTTCGTCCCAAAACCATACCTGCAATAGGTTTGGAGATTCTTTTTCTATTTTTAAATACTCATCTAATTTATCTTTAAATAAACCCCTTTCTACGGCATCTTGCTTATCCTTTAAGCTGTATTTAGCCCAAAGGTAAACATACTTTTTTGATTTTAAAATTCTCCTTACTTGGGTACTACTCAACTCAATTCCCGTCTGCTCTCCTAGATGTATTGCAAGTCTAGCTGTTGTCCATCTTCCGAACTCATAACCATATTTCTCAGGCTCTACTTCAACTGTTTCTAAAAGTAAATTAATGTATTTTTCTGTGGCTTTTCGGTAATTACCCTTCATCCTATTATCTTTAAAGCTGTCTAAATTATCGGGATCACCATGAATGCTCCAGTAGGCAACTTTTCTGAGAGAACATCCAATTAGTTCAGCAGTTTGAGCTTGTGTATTTCCGTTATTTAGTAACAAAAAAATTAAGGCTCTTTGCCGAATGTCTGGATGATCATGCTCTTTTAATACTTGTTGAAGAGTTTCCTTTGTTTCGGAACTTAGAAAATTTTTAGCAGGCATTCACTTTGTCTGAATATCATTATGTTATATTATACCACTATGCGTTTTAAATGCACAACAGCTTACCTGTTCTCAAGTTTATTCACGAACAAAAAATCATTCACCGAGATATCAAGCCTGAGAATATTATGCGCCGTCGCAGCGACGGTGTGTTAATGCTGATTGATTTCGGAGTTTCCAAACAGTTGTCGGGAACAGTGATGTCGAGACTGGGAACACAAGTTGGTACGCATGGTTATACACCGCTTGAACAAATGCAAGGAGGTGAAGCTTATGCAGCCAGCGATTTGTTTAGCTTGGGGGCGACGGCTTTTCATCTACTGACGGGGATATATCCTTCTGATTTGTGGACGGAACACGGTTATAGCTGGACTGGAAATTGGCAGCAACATTTGAAGAGTCCCATAGATAAGCGATTGGAATTGATTTTATCTAAGTTGTTGGCAAAAGATATCCAGCAGCGCTATCAATCAGCCGAGGAAGTTTTAAGAGATTTTCAACGTCAGTCAACACCAAATTTTATACAGACTTTAAAAAGGTTTGACTTTGACCCGGTGACAGTTGATGTGCGGGGTAATATAAGTAGCGGTCAACGCCGTGAAGCACAATTTTTTAGTGAAAATTTAGGTAGCGGTGCAATCTTAGACATGGTAGCAATTCCTGGTGGCAGTTTCGTGATGGGTTCCCCCAATACGGAAGCAGGGCGAAGTAACAATGAAGAGCCGCAGCGTACTGTTAATATCTCTCCTTTTTTTATGGGTAAATATCCCATTACTCAAGAACAGTGGGAAGTAGTGATGGGGAATAACCCTTCTGATATCAAAGGTTTGAAACGTCCTGTAGAACAAGTAAGCTGGAATAATGCTCTGGAATTCTGCCAGAAAATTTCTCAAAAAACCGGCAAGATTTATCGCTTACCTTCGGAAGCCGAATGGGAATATGCTTGTCGCGCCGGAACTACAACGCCTTTCTATTTTGGCGAAACAATTACCCCAAATTTAGTTAATTATGATGGCAATTATCCCTACGGTGCTGCGCCGAAGGGACGTTACCGCAAACAAACAACGGATGTGGGGAGTTTTCCGCCGAATCCGTTTGGTTTGTATGATATGCACGGGAATGTTTGGGAATGGTGCAGCGATAAATGGCACGATAATTATAGTGGCGCACCGACTGACGGAAGTTCTTGGGAAACTGCAACGGATAATAAGCGGGTGCTGCGTGGTGGTTCATGGAACAACCATGCGCTCTATTCCCGTAGTGCCGATCGTGACAGGAATTCGGCGGGCTACAAGTTGAGGAACTGGGGTTTTCGTGTGGCGGTAGCTTCGGTTTCTTCCTCGTCCTAGTTTCCGCGTAGTAGTGGTAGGGTGCGTCGCATTGAACAATCTACAAATCAAATCCACAATCTCGCAGCGACGCACCGCGAGAGTCAGTCAGGTGCGTCGCCATCTCAAACCTGTAAATTCCATCGAATATCCCACAGATCCGCACCCTACAAAAACTGTTGACCTGCTATCATCAAGATAGACGCATCGTAGGAAAACAACCGATGACACTAACAGAATTACTCCCTACCATTAGAAAACTGTCTGCGATCGATAAACGAGAGTTAATCCGTATTCTCATGGCGGAAGAAGATATCAGTGAGAATATTTTTCCTTTGGAACCTTACAAGACTTACTACTTACCAACTCCCTACGATACTTTTGGCGCTGGTGCAGCTTTGATGCAGGCAATGAATCTGGCTAACAGCGACGAAAAGTGAGTATTATGCGATTTCAATACTCTACCAATCACCCCTCTCAAGATGAGTTTGACAGCTTACCGCGCATTCCCTTGATTCTGCGCCACAATAACCAGAGAGTCGAAGTTGTTGGGTTAGTAGACAGCGGTGCAACAGTGAGTGTATTGCCTTACCAAATAGGAATTCAGCTTGGCTTAGTGTGGGATGACAGCAAAGCCATTATTCGACTGGCTGGTAACGTGGGTAATCAACCAGCGATGCCAGTATTTTTCATGGCTGAAATAGGGGAGTTTGCTCCGGTAAGATTAGTATTTGCTTGGGCAAAAAGTGATAGTGTATCATTGATTCTGGGACAGACAAATTTTTTCTTAGAATTTGACGTTCACTTTTATCGTTCTCGGCTTGAGTTTGATATTGAGCTGAAGCGTTAATTTTTACCATAATTTATTGGCACGGTTCACTCCTGTCATACTTATCCTTCAATTCAGTCACAGCCAACTATAGCTACACAATGTGGCTAACGCAGAATTAAGACAATTGACAGAAGATAAAAGTCATATTTTATCTACTTTGTCCTATCCTTTTCAAAATCAAGCAGGTTTGGTTGAGACAGGTTCTTCGTCCCTTTTCTACTTTCGACTGGAAGGGAATATTTGTATCGAAAGTCCTATACAATATAAACAATATCATTCCTAAAATAAATGATTTGCTGTATCAATCCCGATTGCCCCAATCCTCAAAACCCGGACGGGCAAACATATTGCATCAGTTGTGGCCTTCAACTCGTACCCATCCTGCGAAATCGCTTCCGCATGATCAAACTCCTCGGTCAAGGTGGCTTCGGTCGAACCTATTTAGCAGAAGATATTGATAGACTAAATCAACGCTGTGTCGTTAAACAATTAGCACCCGATGTCCAGGGAACTTGGGCGATTAACAAAGCGGTAGAATTATTTCAGCTAGAAGCTAGACAACTACAACAGCTAGGACAACATCCCCAAATTCCCTCCCTTGATGCCTATTTTGAAGACAACAAATATTTGTATCTCGTACAGCAGTTTGTGGATGGGGATAATTTGTTGACGCTTTTCCAAAATCAGGGAATTTTGCAAGAAAGCCAAGTTAAGCAACTATTACTCGAACTTTTACCTGTTCTCAACTTTATTCACGAACAAAAAATTATTCATCGAGATATCAAGCCTGAGAATATTATGCGCCGTCGCAGCGACGGTTTGTTAATGCTGATTGATTTCGGAGTTTCCAAACAATTGTCGGGAACAGTGATATCGCGACAGGGAACGCAAATTGGTTCCCATGGTTATGCACCGCTTGAACAAATGCAAGGCGGTGAAGCTTATGCAGCCAGCGATTTGTTTAGCTTGGGGGCGACGGCTTTTCATCTACTGACGGGGGTACATCCTTATGGTTTGTGGACGGAACACGGTTATAGCTGGACTGGAAATTGGCAGCAATATTTGAAAAGTCCCATAGACAAGGGATTGGAATTGATTTTATCTAAGTTGTTGGCAAAAGATATCCAGCAGCGCTATCAATCAGCCGAGGAAGTTTTAAGAGATTTTCAACGTCAGTCAACACAATCTCCCGCACCGACACCAACTCCCACAATTCCTGTGATTCCACAGCACTCTTTGCCGTTACGAACTAACACAACAAGGCGAGGTTTCTTGCAATTAGCGGGTTTTGCTGGGGGAGGATTTGCATTAGCTGTGCTGGGCCAAAGTTTGTTGAACAACAAAACTTCTTCATCTTCACCAAATCTTCCACCTTCATCCAACAAGGCGGCCCCATCTCCTAAATCATCTCCAAAAACTACAGCCAAAAGTTCATCGCCAAAACCATCTCCACAATCTGTAGCAGAAAGTCCATCGCCAAAACCATCTCCCAAACCATCTCCCAAACCCGCACCAGAAACTCCAAAACCTACGCCATCTTCCAATGCTTTAAAAAGCTTTACTTTTGAAACAGTGACAGTCAACTCAACGGGGCAAATTGCCAACCGCCGTCAAGGAAAAGCACAGGCTTTTATAGAAAATATGGGGAATGGTATTACTCTAGAAATGGTAGCAATTCCTGGTGGCAGTTTCGTGATGGGTTCGCCCGATACGGAAGCCGGACGAAGTAGTTATGAAGGGCCGCAGCGTACCGTGAAGATCCCTACTTTTTTTATGGGTAAATATGAGATAACTCAAGAACAATACCAAGCGGTGATGGGAAATAACCCTTCTGAGTTCAAAGGTGCGAAACTTCCGGTCGAAAAAGTAAGCTGGAATGACGCTGTGGAATTCTGCAAGCGGCTGTCTAAAAAAACAGGCAAGACTTATCGCTTACCTTCAGAAGCGGAATGGGAATATGCTTGCCGCGCCGGAACTAAAACACCTTTCTATTTTGGTGAAACAATTACCCCAGATTTAGTTAATTATAATGGCAATAATCCCTACGCTGGGGCATCGAAGGGACTTTACCGCAAACAAACAACTGATGTCGGGAATTTTTCACCCAATGCTTTTGGACTTTATGATATGCACGGAAATGTTTGGGAATGGTGCAGTCATTCCGACAACGATCAAAGCGATCGCCGGGTGCGGTGTGGCGCTTCCTGGAAGGACTCTGCGGTGAATTGTCGCAGTGCGTATCGTCTTAGCAATTCGGCGGGCGATCGTTACTCGGACATCGGTTTTCGCGTGGCTTTGGTTTCCGCGTAGTCTCGGGTTTTCGCTTCTTTGCTGTAGTCTCCCGCGAGGACTCTTATTTTAAGACTCGGCTGTTTCAACCTGGTTTATAAATATAGTCCTGGACGCATCAAAACCTTCATAACCGGGCTTTTTGCGGTTTCTGCGGTTTGTAGCGCGTCTTCTGGGCCAAAAAACCAGGTTCCTAACCACCCGCGCATAAGTCCTATAATAGTTAAAATATGCCAATGTCACATATTAGGAAGGATAAAAAATATGACCCTCAATCTTCCTCTGCCCCATTCAATTCAAAATTTTATTAACGAACAAGTGGAATCGGAGGCTACAGTAATGCAGCGGAATACATCTTGCATCTAATTCGCCAAGAACAAGCAAGACTCGCGCGGGTTGAGTCGTTATTTTTGGCTGGTTTGGATAGTGGCAATTCTATAGAGATTACCGATGATTGGTGGGAGCAAAAACGCGCTCAGTTGGTGCAGAAACTTGACCGACAGCAGCAATGAATGTAGCATCTCAGCAGTTGCCTAATTTAACGGCAAAAACCAAGTCAGAAGCCCTAGTGATTATAAGTGATTATAGCAGATAGCGGCTTTGTATTCAAAACTAAAACAGAGGGTGGATATGAAACATTCGAGCATCCTGATGGTAGTTTAATTCATATTAGACCCGCTGGTGAAATTGTCCGAACTGGGCCTAAAATAAAAAACGATCGCGGTAAAAGTTACCGCCGCCGATACGACCAGTTTGGCAATCAGATTCAATTCATGGCAGGTTCAAACACCCACAGTACCGGAGAAAATATAATTATATGACTCTTACAGCCGTGAAGCGTAGCTATCCCGTAGGGAATCGCCCTTTAAAACATTTTTGCATAGAAGACTTGAAAAGTGCCGACCTTGCAGGCATTACTCTAATCCCCCAACCTTTAACCTTGCGCTTAGACTTTACATTCGGAACCGGGATTTATGACACTTCCATCGAATTCTATCAACTCGTTCATCAGGTAATCTCTCAACCAGTCAACTCCGACTCAGAAGAGTCTTGCTTCTGGGTGGGTAACGCAGAATTAAGACAATTGACAGAAGATAAGAGTCAAATTTTATCTACTTTGTCCTATCCTTTTCAAAATCAAGCCGGTTTGGTTGAGACAGGTTCTTCGTCCCTTTTCTACTTTCGACTGGAAGGGGATATTTGTATCGAAGTAGTTTGCGGTAGTTACAAAATTTTTCAAGAATTGGAATCGGCGGTTGAAACCGCGTCTACACCAACGTAAACCTGATGGTGCGTGGGTTGAAGCTGTAGGGTGCGTCGCCCGAAACAATCTCCAAGTAAGAGGCCAATCTCATAGCGACGCACCCTACAAAATACGACATTACTTAATACTCTATCGCGCCCAAAATTGACTTTACATGGCCGCACAGATTCCCATGATGATATAGTAGGTCAATCTCACAGAAAAGTCAACCTCGATCGCCCTTAAATTCTAATATTTCAAAAAGCCCATCAAGCAATTTCCTAATTTATTTGCCATTGCACGATCGCCGATCTCTTCATTCTGGCGTTGCGCGGACTTCGTTTGACAATCGCCGCATCCCTCGCCACATCCCTCGCCCGCCCTTAATCAAGGTTAGTATAGAATTTGCGAGCGATCGATACTACAATGCCCTTAAACGCCGCATCGCTTCTGTCTGAAATGCTACACGAGTTGGAAATAATGACAGATCCGTGGCAAGATTAAGGGAATGTTAAGTTATGCGACGCTTTCGCAAACAAGATTTCCCGCTGAAACTGTCCCCCTAACCCACCTTCCCCATTAGGAACCCACCCATCTATGATTCCCAACCATTCCTTCGCGGCTGACGAGCATTCTAGTAAACCCGACAAGCCCGAGGAAGCTTGTGGCGTTTTCGGTATCTACGCACCGGGTGAAGATGTCGCCAAGTTGACCTACTTCGGTTTGTATGCTTTGCAGCACCGCGGTCAGGAATCAGCAGGAATTGCCACCTTTGAAGGTGAAAAAGTCCACCTGCACAAAGATATGGGACTGGTTTCCCAAGTCTTTAACGAATCGAGTTTAGGTCACTTGCCCGGTAACTTAGCAGTAGGCCACACTCGCTACTCTACTACCGGCTCCTCGCGCGTGGTCAACGCTCAACCTGTTGTCGTCCAAACCCGTTTGGGAAGTCTGGCATTAGCACATAACGGGAATCTTGTCAATACTAAAGAATTGCGCGAAGAATTGCTGTCTCGGAAGTGCGAATTTGTCAGTACGACGGATTCAGAGGCGATCGCAGTGGCGATCGGTTCCGAAGTAGACAAGGGCAAAGACTGGCTGGAAGCAGCGATCAGCGCCTTTGGTATGTGCCAAGGAGCCTTTAGTTTGACCATCGCCACCCCCAAAGGCGTGATGGGAGTCCGCGACCCCCAAGGCGTCCGCCCGTTGGTAATTGGCATCCTCCCCACAACTCCGGTACGATACGTTTTAGCATCGGAAACTTGTGGCTTAGATATTATTGGTGCTGAATTTTTGCGGGACGTAGAACCGGGGGAATTAGTTTGGATTACAGAGGAAGGTATGGCTTCCTTCCACTGGAGTCAGCAACAAAAGCGCAAACTTTGCATCTTTGAAATGATCTATTTTGCTCGACCCGACAGCCAAATGGAAGGTGAAAGTTTATACAGCTACCGACTGCGGATCGGGCGTTTGTTGGCAGCAGAATCTCCGGCTGATGCTGATATAGTTATCGGCGTTCCCGATTCTGGAATCCCGGCGGCGATCGGCTTTTCTCAAGCTTCCGGCATTCCTTACGCCGAAGGATTGATTAAAAATCGCTACGTCGGGCGCACTTTTATTCAACCGACTCAGACAATGCGGGAGTCAGGAATCCGCATGAAACTCAACCCTCTCAAAGATGTCTTGGAAGGAAAGCGAGTAATTATTATCGACGATTCGATCGTGCGCGGTACTACCAGTCGCAAAATAGTCAAAGCCTTGCGGGATGCGGGTGCAACAGCAGTTCACATGAGAATTTCCTCGCCGCCGGTGACTCATCCTTGTTTCTACGGGATCGACACCGACAATCAAGATCAGTTGATTGCGGCTACTAAGTCAGTCGCAGAAATTGGCGCCCAAATTGGGGTAGATTCTTTGGCTTTCTTGAGTTGGGATGGAATGCTGAAGGCGACTAACGAAGACCCAATGAGTTTTTGTTCGGCGTGTTTCACTGGTGATTATCCGATCGACGTTCCAGAAATGGTAAAACGGTCTAAGCTCATATTAGAAAAAGCTGGAACCTAAAAAATAAAAAAGCGGGAAAGCGATTGCCCGTCACTTTCCCCAATTTATGGATTTTCAAGTTTTTATGGTAAGTCATTGCCAGAATGTGTGTAGAAATGTTACATTAACTTAGCTTTAGCAGTTCTTGCAGAATTTGTGAACAGTAGTGAACAGTCGGTTGGGTAGAACTTGTGTGAAACCCAACCCTCGGATTGGAGATGGGAGATTGAAGATTGAAGATTGGAGATTGGAGATTTGTGCTTGAATCTAAAATCGCAAATCTAAAATCGATGGTTTTTCCCTACACTCTCGTTCACAATTCTTGCTCGAAACGCTGTATGCTACCTGCAGACTGGAGGTAGTTCCTCCAGATGTCCACTCTCAGATTGAAGTCGCATTTCGCACCAACAACGGGCACAGGAGATTTTTTCAGATAACAGGGTCGATCGCACTAATTTTTCCGACACAAGTATTCGACAAGCCAACTTGCTTGAGAATCGCGGACGGGCTATTCATGCGAACTAAAGAACTTTAGAAACCCTTGCAGAGTAAAAATATGGCTCCTTGCAGGTTGAAACTGACCTCACCTGCATAGGGATACAACCCCCCGACTCATGTCGGGGAGAGCCAAAAAATTTAGATATTAGTTTAAGCCCCCAGATTCATCTGTGGAGTAAATCTAAAATCTAAAATCTAAAATCTAAAATCGATTGACTGTTAAAAGAAGGCGGAATGCGGTTTCTCAAGTCAGCTTAAATCGGAAACTTCGTGCAATCAAATACTGTTCTCAATCCCGCGAGCAATCCAGGCTCATCCTCTCGTACAGCAGAGTTACCTTTTACTCTTCAAGATATCAAGGCAGCCATTCCAGCCCACTGTTTTGAGCCCTCGGCATGGAAATCTCTGGCTTATTTCTTTTTAGATATTGGCATCATCGCAGGTTTATATGCGATCGCCTACACCGTCGATTCCTGGCTTTTTTACCCAATCTTTTGGTTGATGCAGGGAACCATGTTTTGGGCATTGTTTGTAGTGGGCCACGACTGCGGACACGGTTCATTTTCTAAGAGCAAATGGCTCAACAACCTGATCGGACACCTCTCTCACGCTCCAATTCTCGTGCCCTTCCACGGTTGGCGGATTAGTCACAGAACCCACCACGCCAATACAGGCAGCTTAGATAACGATGAAAGCTGGTATCCGGTATCGGAGAGCAAATACAATCAAATGCCTTGGTACGAAAAGCTGGGACGCTTTTATTTGATGTTATTTGCCTATCCAATTTATCTATTTCGCCGATCGCCCGATCGAACTGGTTCTCACTTCATGCCCGGTAGCTCGCTTTTCCGTCCGTCCGAAAAATGGGAGGTGTTGACGAGTTCCGCATCCTTGGTACTGATGGTAGGCTTTTTAGGCGCGCTAACCTATCAGTTTGGTTGGCTGTTTTTACTCAAGTTCTACTTAGTTCCCTATGTAGTGTTCGTGATGTGGCTGGATTTGGTAACATTCCTGCACCACACAGAAGCCGATATTCCTTGGTATCGCGGTAAAGATTGGTCTTTCTTGAAAGGTGCATTGTCTACGATCGATCGCGACTACGGAATCATCAATTCCATCCATCACGACATCGGCACCCACGTAGCCCACCACATTTTCTCGACCATGCCGCACTATCACTTGAAGGAAGCAACGGAAGCCATCAAGCCAGTGTTGGGCGATTATTACCGCAAGTCAACTGAGCCAATTTGGAAAAGCTTTATTCGCTCTTACTGGGATTGTCATTTTGTCTCCGATACAGGTTCTGGAGTTTACTACGAATCACCTAACAGTCGGCGCTCTGCTGAAGTTAAGTAGCTTAAATAAACAATAGAATAAGCAAAAACCCGGCTTTTTAAAGAAACCGGGTTTTTCTTTTTTGTGCGTGTTTGATAATAAGATGTTCCACATTTAGCCTGGATATTGGGGGCGGGCATCTTGCCCGCCCCACAAGAAATTTACAGATTACCTTTGATCCCGATCGCCGTAACAATAGTCCACGCATCTACCAACAGCAACAGCAGCGTACATCCCAGTAAAATAAGATACATCCAAGGCTGCGACAAAGGGCGGACATCTCTAGTATCAATACCTGTTTTTGCTTCCACCAAACCGACTAATTTACCAAACCCAGCCACTCGCATTGGCAACAAATAACCTTCACCCGAATGACTCAAAAAATAGTAAACTAAACCTCCTTGACCGGTCGATCGAGGTTTGAGAGCTTTTACCTCAGTCCAAGGTAGCGACCAACCCTTGCGAAACCAACGCGGAAACCAGTTGGGATATGTGACTTCAATCCCCTCCTCGCTCAAAATTACCCTTTCACTGAGCACGCCGTACAGGCCCACAGCGCCGACAAAGATTGCCGCCCAGAGGCCCGCCGGGGGAACCGGTGCTTTTGTTACTTCCGACAAAAACGGCAAGGGAATTGTCAGGGCTGTGTACAAGCTCAACAGCGTGATTCTAATCAGGGGAGAAAGCCGGAATACCGCCGGCTCAAATACTGGGGCCGAAGATGGGGAAGAAGCAAGAGGTTGTGCTGACATGGCTGAAATTCGAGAAGCTGTTTAATGATATTTTTGCACAGTTGCCGAACCCGCCAACCAAACTCAGGGAAATAGGAAAAACCGGACAATATTTGCCGTCGGGAGTTTTGATCTAAAATTCATTTCACAAACTTTGATTCTTAAGTGTTGAGTTTTTAAGGCTTTGTTGAAGTTGGAATTTTGAGCGCGGAGTTATCAATTCACTGACAATTTATAACTCAAAACTCACAACTTCAATTAATCAACGGCCGTTAGTGCCGGTACAGTCAGAGGTTCTGAGATTTCTCGGGATTTGGGGCGGCCAGTCATTGCTGCTCGATCGCCCTGAACTGCCTCTCGCGATCTGCTAGGATTGACGTTTGAATAGGGGCCTTCGTTAATCTGCAAGCGATCGCAAGGAATTTTATCCGACAAAATTGCACTGGCCATCATCCCGGTGTGAATTTCCAATGCTGCAGCGGGCATCGCTTCAAACACTAAGCGCTGTCCGGGAAACACCACTCGTTCAAAGTACCAGTTAGGAATGTTGGCGATGCGAGCAATCTGAATCTGACTGGTGGCGTTAACGTAGCAGCACAGAATCTTGCTGTCGGTGTCTGAGGGTACGGGGTCAAGAATTTGAGCCATAACTGCTGAGGGAGCCTTGCCTAAAAGT
This sequence comes from Microcoleus sp. S36b_A4, assembly GCF_036700645.1. Classification (NCBI taxonomy): domain Bacteria; kingdom Bacillati; phylum Cyanobacteriota; class Cyanophyceae; order Oscillatoriales; family Microcoleaceae; genus Microcoleus; species Microcoleus sp. S36b_A4. Next base: position 11,704 of record NZ_JAUBPI010000054.1, read on the forward strand.
TTTAGTTATCTTCTCAGGCTAACACTAGGTGATCCCGCCTACTGTAAAGCCGACTACCAACTCCCTAATACATGAGAGACCGATCGAACTTAAATTAAAATCTAACCGGATAAATATCGGATTTTTGACTCCCCGCTGGGATTTTCATTCAAAATACGCTGTATTGACTTAAAAATTAGCTTTTTTCTGCTGCTCTCGCCGATCGACACCAACAAGCTCGGCCTTGAACCCAATAGAAAAATTTAAGAATATTTAATGTCAAATTGCGAAAATTAGACATATTGTAAAGTTATATTAAAAGAATATTAACATAGCTGAAAAAGTTCCACTTTAGGATATGGCAATCATGGAAAACCGAGAAAACCGAGTCCTGTACGTTCGCCTCCCCTGCAATCCTATTTTCCCGATCGGAGTTGTGTATCTTTCGGATCACGTACACAAGCTGTTTCCCGATGTCGAACAGCGCATTTTCGATTTAGGTGCCGTACCCCCCCTGGATTTCGCTAAAGCTTTGGATGCCAGCATAGACGAGTTTAAGCCGACGCTGCTGGTTTTCTCTTGGCGGGACATTCAAATTTATGCGCCCGTGGGCGGCAGGGGCGGCAATCCGTTGCAAAATGCCTTCGAGTTTTACTACGCCAAAAATCCGCTGATCAAGTTCCGGGGAGCCCTCGGAGGACTGCGTTTAGCCACGTCTTACTACACCGAACTCTGGCGCAATTTGGGACTGATTAAGCGCGGATTGAAGCGGGCCCGGAAATACCGCCCCGAAGCTCGTGCAGTGGTCGGAGGCGGTGCTGTGAGCGTGTTTTACGAACAGTTGGGCCGCAGTTTGCCGGCGGGGACTGTGGTTTCGGTGGGGGAAGGCGAAGCTTTGCTGGAGAAGTTGATTAAAGGCGAAGATTTGGCCGAGGAAAGGTGTTATGTCGTGGGAGAAACTGTGCCGCGCGCGAAGCTAATTCACGAAAAGCCAGCCAACATTGAGAAAACTGCCTGCGATTACAATTACATCGAAACGATTTGGCCCGAGTTTTCCTATTATCTACAAGATATGGACTTCTACGTCGGAGTCCAAACCAAGCGCGGCTGTCCTCATAATTGCTGTTACTGCATTTATACCGTGATTGAAGGGAAACAAGTGCGGATCAATCCGGCGGATGAGGTGGTGGCGGAGATTCGGCAATTGTACGATCGAGGTATCCGCAATTTCTGGTTTACCGACGCTCAATTTATCCCCGCACGCAAATTCATCGATGATGCGATCGAATTATTGCAAAAAATCATCGCCGCCGGCATGACTGACATACACTGGGCTGCTTACATCCGTGCGGACAATCTCACACCCGAGTTGTGTGATTTGATGGTAAAAACGGGGATGAATTACTTTGAAATCGGCATCACCAGCGGTTCCCAGGAACTGGTTCGCAAAATGCGGATGGGCTATAACTTGCGAGTAGTTTTGGAAAATTGTCGCGATTTAAAAGCAGCCGGTTACAACGATGTGGTTTCCGTGAATTACTCGTTTAACGTCATTGACGAAACCTTTGAAACTATCCGGCAAACTATTGCTTATCACCGAGAATTAGAGCGAATTTTCGGAGTAGATAAAGTAGAACCAGCTATTTTCTTTATCGGGTTGCAGCCACACACAATTTTGGAAGAATACGCCTTTAAAAAGGATATTCTGCAACCTGGTTACGATCCGATGAGTTTGATGCCTTGGACAGCGCGCAAGTTGCTGTGGAATCCCGAACCTTTGGGTTCGTTTTTCGGGCAAATTTGTTTAGAAGCTTGGCAGCGTAATTCCAATGATTTCGGCCGTGAAGTGATGGCTATTTTGGAGGAAAAACTCGGCTGTGCGGATTTGGAAGAAGCATTAACCGCGCCAGTGGAAATTAAAGACAAACAGTTGGCAGCAGTTAATTAATTACCAGGTTCCCCGTCAGGACGACGGTTCTTTTCAACAGGGGAAATGGGAGTAAAAATGTATCTTCTGTTTCCCTTTTTTTATTCATATTATGTCCGGTCGATTACCCTAATACGGTAGGAGTTCCCCTCACCAAAAATATCTGCCCATAATTGACAATCTCAAAAACCAGCCCTTTTAATCTCGGTCACTCGATCGGACATGATATCACTAAATAGCTAAGCGCAAATAAACATTACCCTGTAAAAGAGTCAGTTAGCGATCGCCTGGGCGTCTAGAAACCTGGTTTCTAGGAAAATCAAAGGTTTAGTAACGAGAAATATATGAAGAAACCCGGTTTCTCAAATCAGCGTGAACAAGTCATAAAACCTTAAAAATGTCCTAAATGCAAGAGATTGCTTTCCTGCGAGCGCATTGACATACTTATGTATTTTTACTGGTGTAGCGTGCACAGTTCGCACCTTACTTAAATCGGCCCTGTACCGTGTCCCCTGCACATCTCACCTTTGACATTAAATATTATTAATATCCAGCAAGGATCGCTTAAGATGTAATTATATAGTTAAAACCAGGAGTGACAAGATGTTTTATAAAGAGAGAGTTAAGGGCATTAAAGGAGTAGTTCTAGTTATGGCAGGCATTAGTGCGATCTGCTTTTTGACTGCCTCAGCAGAAGCAACTGCACTAAATCAACCGATTGACAAAGTTCGGGCGATCGCACCCAACAGTTTGGGCAATAATCAACCGCTGCAAATTGCTCAAGTTGAGGGATGTCCGAGGGCCCAAATGGTGCAATTTTTCGCAACGCCCAACTTTTCTATATACATTTGCAAAACCCAGGAAGGCGATATTTTTTACCGCGGCCTCAGCAAGATAAATGGCAGCCAAATCAATGTCATGCAAGTAACGACAGGTGATGACGGAACTTATGAAGCGACTAACGGCAATATTATCTATTCGATTAACCCCCAACGCCTACAAGTCCGGCAAAATGGTAAGGTAATTTTGACTGAAGGTGTGATCAAGTAACACTAATTGTTATTTAATCATAAATTCACTAAATTCAGGGTGTATTTTATTTAAGTGAAAAATTCAAGAGTCGCCAAAACATATTGATTCCTTAATTATCAAAGCTCATCAGTGGTAACGCTTATAAAATTGACTAACTTTTGTTTAAATATCTCTGAATTAGGACGATCGCCACAATATCGTCCACCGGTCTCGGCGGCGTCCGCATTCCCTTCGGAATCAAGCGGTTGAGTCCCGTCGGAGGGTACATTTGCCAGTAGTGTTCCCTCGCTTCTAAGCTGCTGTACCTCTCGTCCACCTGAACAATTTTGAGCGCAGGCGACAAACTCTGCGTCAGTTTTTGTTTCCAACTCTTAGAAGTCGTTTGATCTCCGATTACCAATAACTCAATCGAAAACTGTTCGCACAAAGATTGAATAGTAGATATCGCTGCTTCGGACTGCACAACTTGATGGTAGCAGACCTTCTTATCTCTACCCATTACAGCTATGCCACATTTGTCTTTACCTGGATCGAAACCTAAAATCATAGCCAGTTACCTATTATTAATTACCAAGTTTATTTTTTAATTTTCAAGTCTCCGGGGCCTTGTTTTTGTTGTCCGGTGCGGAACACAACGGCTCCGTTTTCAAGAGCAACTAAATCTATTTTAAGCGGGCCGGCGATGTAAGTGACATCGGCTGCGATCGCCTGAACGTCCAGCGGTTTCTCGTACTGCTGCAATCGCTCGATAAAACCAGCTAAAGTTTCAATCTGACTGTCGGCCACTTGAACTCTACCGCCGACAACACCGATCAGGCGAGCGCGAAATTGACAAGCTTCTATCAATTGCAGCAACTGCTGCCGCACCTGTTCGTGGGTCAAAGTCACGGGATCGACAGCAACCCCTGCAATCACATCTCCAGCGCGGAACACAACTCGATTGATTTCTGCTTCTGCAAATACCTTAATTACCTTTTCTTCCCGCAGGTAATTAGCGCCGGCGACAATCCGCACCACGTAATCTTGACCGTCTTTAATCTGACTAATTAGTTGATCGATTTCTGCTTTAGTAATTTGAATAACCTGGTCTCTAACCTTCCTATTTTCCGGCTGCATCAGTCCGACGGTGGTTTTATTTGCTTCTTGCAAGAGTCGATCGATCGCGCGACTCGCCATACCGGGTTCAATAATGCGAACCACGCCCGCAGCTAAAATTTGACCGCGCCTGATGGCAACTGTACCCTCGCGGATTGCCTGAAAATCGCGTTCCAAAACTTGCACTTGCTGCTGCAATAAAGTTTGTTGCTGTTCGAGTTGAGATTGTTGCTGTGCCAAGGTTTCTAGGAGTGCTTCCCTCTCGGCAATTACTTTGTCGCGCTCGACAATAGTTCGATCGCGCTCGGCGAGATTTTGCACCCGCTGAGCAATTTCCTTGTCCCGTTGGGCAATTAGTTCGTTGCGATCAACAATTTCTGCGTCTCGCCTGGCAATTTCTCTCTCTCGCTTGGCAATTTCTTGATCGCGCTGGGCAATTTGAGTTTTTACCTGCTCGATTAACTGTTGGCGTTCCTCCTGCAGTTGGGCGATTTCCGCTCCTAAAGTCGTTTTTTGACCAGAAACTGTTTTCAATTGGTTCTCGGTGCGATCGAGCTGAGCTTGTGTAGTCGATCGGATCGTTTCAACCAGTTTCAACTGTTCTTCGGTGCGGGATTTAGCCGCTTCCACACTGCTGAGCTGTTCTTCTGTCTTAGATTTAGCCGCTTCTACCTGACTTAACTGCTCTTCAGTTTTAGACTTGGCTGCTTGCACGCTGTTGAGCTGGGCCCGCAGCGAGTTTAATTTTGTTTGCGTCCGAGCTTGCTCAGCATTAGCTGCTTGGAGGGATTGATTAATTTGCTCTAAATTGGCTCTAGCTTGCGCTTGAGCTGCCCTGGCTTGAGCTAATTCAGTTTCAACTCGATTTTTTTCTTGAGTGGCTTGGTTGATTTCTCGGCGGGCGTTGTTGAGCCTTTTTTGAATCTCGTCTATTCTAAAAACTCCCGTTCGCAACGGCTTGCTAGTAGCAAACAAAATGCCCAGAGTAATTGCTGACAGGATGCTGCCGGCCATCACTGTCACAACAACAGCAGTATCGCGGGGGCGAAGTTTGAATAAGCTCAACCTTGCCTTGCCGACTTTCGTCCCAAGGCGATCGCTGACAGTGGCGATCACACCCCCCAACACTAAAATTACAAATACCAGGATGTATCCAGCAGTCATTCCGATTTTAGATTTTGGATTTTGGATTTTGGATTGAATCTAAAATCCAAAATCCAAAATCCTATACTTTCTCGGCATCAAGTGAATTGCTGGCTTAGGGCCACCGGGTTGTGGACTGTGATCTTTTTCTTGTGGATCGAGATCATGGTTTCTTGTCTGAGATCGCCCAGTAAACGAGTCACAGTTACCCGTGTCGAGCCGATCGCTTCGGCGATCGCCTGGTGGGACAGCTTCAAATCTATCGTAATCCCCTCTGTACCGGGCACGCCAAAATCCCGGCACAGAATCAGCAAAAAGCTGACGAGTCTCGAACCCATATCTCGGTGGGCCAGTGTTTCAATCATCATCTCGGTTTGCAAAATCCGAGACGACAGTCCCCGCAGCATCACCATCGACAATTCCGGGTCTTCCTTGAGCGCTTTCTCGACTTGTTCGATCGGCAGCGAGATCAATTCCACCGGCGTAAAGGCTACCGCGTGGTAAAACCTGTCCGATCGGTGTCCCGTAATCAAAGACAGCACCCCAAATACGCTATTTTCGCGCAGGAGGGCGACTGTAATTTCTTCCCCTGCTTCGTAGACCCTGGAGAGCTTCACAGCACCTCTAATGAGAACGTAGACGCGCTCAGCCGGGTCTCCAGGGAAAAAAATTGTCTTGCCCCGTTCAAAGGTTTCCACAATGGGTGGAAACGCCCCGCCGCTGATTTGGCGGAACACGGCTGCTAGCGGTCTATCATGCGTCACGACTAGATCCTTTGTACTAATCAATACTTTATAACTTGCCGATTAACCTTATTGAGTAAATATACTGTCCAACCTCCAATATCTAGGGATTCTGTTACTTCCATCTAATGTTAAGGTAAACACGCACTGTATGATTAAATCTAGCCCTTCTCTTAACTTTTTCAATTCCGCCCCCATGTAGCTCCACAGCAAAATTAATATCAATTGTGTCTCAATTGTGTCTCAATTGTGTCTCAATTGTGTCTGAATCAGTTAAATCTGAATCAGTTGTGTCTAAACTGGCGGGGTTGTCAGATATAGCCAATGAGAACGGTGCAAGTTGCTTTTAGATAAACTACAGATGATAGATTTGACCGGAAAAAATGCTCTTGTTACGGGCATTGCCAACAATCGCTCGATCGCCTGGGGCATCGCTCAGCAGCTCCACAAAGCTGGAGCCAACCTCGGCATAACTTATTTGAAGGACGAGAAAGGCAAGCACGAGCGTAAAGTCGCTGAACTGGTGGAACCGCTCAATCCCAGTCTGTATTTGCCCTGCAATGTCCAAGACGAGAGCGAAATTGAGTCTACTTTTCAAACCATCGCCGACAAGTGGGGCAAGTTAGATGTCCTGATCCACTGTCTGGCTTTTGCCGGCAAGGACGAACTTTCGGGAGACTTCACCAACACTTCGCGCCAAGGTTTCTCCAATGCTTTGGATATTAGCGCTTATTCGCTGGTGCGGCTTTGTGCTGCTGCTAAACCGCTAATGGCCGAGGGTGGCAGTATTGTGACGCTGACTTACTTGGGCGGCGTCCGGGTAGTTCCTAATTATAATGTGATGGGAATTGCTAAGGCGGCTTTGGAAATGAATGTTCGCTATCTGGCTGCTGAACTGGGCCCGTTAAATATTCGGGTAAATGCAATTTCTTCTGGCCCGATTCGGACTCTGGCTTCGTCAGCAGTTGGCGGTATTCTGGACATGATCCACCACGTTGAGGAAGTGGCCCCGCTGCGGCGGACGGTGACTCAGCAGGAAGTGGGAAATGCTGCGGCTTTTCTGTGCAGCAATCTCGCTAGCGGGATTACGGGTCAAGTTTTGTATGTCGATGCCGGTTACGAAATCATGGGAATGTAACGGTAGTCGAGAGTTTTGATTTATGTAGGGGCGGGTTTAGACAATAAACTTTAACTTTCAAAAGTAAGTTTTATCTAGCATCTTCTTGCACCGTTTTCAAGAACCTGTAGGGGCGGGTTCACCAAAAGCTTTCTCCGGTAACAAACAGGTTAAATAAACCCGCCCCCACCCACCAAAAATCCCTTGATTGACATTGGTGTCTGATGTCAGTTGCATGCAGAACCAGCCCCTCGCTTGAGACTCAACACTAAAAAAATCCCGTTCTCAAATTACTAATTATCAATAACTAATGAATGACCAATTGCGAATTATGGAGATAATCGATCGCCCTTCTCTACCTCCTACAAGTTCAGTTCAACCAGCTAGGGCCGCCCTGGTGAAACGCACGACACTGGAAACGGATGTCACGGCCAGTCTCAATCTCGACGGTGTGGGAACTTGCAAGGCGTCTACGGGGATTCCGTTTTTAGACCATATGTTGCACCAGATTGCTTCTCACGGATTGATCGATTTGGACGTGCAGGCGATCGGGGATTTGGAGATTGACGACCACCACACGAACGAAGATGTGGGGATTACCTTGGGCCAAGCCCTAGCAAAAGCTGTGGGGGATCGATCGGGCATTTCTCGCTTCGGACATTTCATCGCACCTTTGGATGAAGCTTTAATTGAAGTAGTGCTAGACTTTTCGGGACGGCCTCACTTAAGTTACAGCTTGGAAATTCCCAACCAGCGGATCGGCACTTACGATACTGAATTAGTGAAAGAGTTTTTTTCGGCAGTGGTGAACCACACTCAGATGACACTGCACATTCGACAGTTGCAGGGCGGGAATTCTCATCACATTGTGGAAGCGGCGTTTAAGGCATTTGCGCGAGCTCTGCGGATGGCGGTAGAAATCGACCCGCGGCGCGCCAGCCGAATTCCGAGTTCTAAAGGAGTTTTGTAGTATGGGGTTTGTAGTAGCGTTTGGGCGCTACTACGAACCTGTCATACCATGTCCAGTTAAATAGTTAGAATACTTTGCTGATGAGTTGGCAAAGAAAAAACTGAAGTCCTTACTACAAACATGTTGATCGAGACTTGTATTAACCACCCGCCCTCAATCTATCCAAACTTCGTCAAGAATCGGAAAGCATCGAGTACATGACTCGCACAAACGTAAGGCGAAGTATTGTAAAAAGCTTGCCAAGCCGCCGCTTTATCTTCGTCGTATTTATCGGCTCTTTCCGGGTGTTTTCCTTGCCAATTAAGCCGCACTGCGTGACCGACTAATACATCTAAAACGATGTATTCTTCTACTTGCAATTCCGGGTTGCGCTGGGCGATCGCAGCCAACTCCATCAGCGCCTCAATATTGACTTGCCGGTATTCTGGCGCCACAATTTTATTCAGCAAATGCTCGATTTGTAGCGCAAAATTTTTTTCCCCCGGCGTCATTTCCGATAAAATGATATGGCTATCTAACCGATTGCGCCGCTCTAATTTGTCGCCAATTATCAAGCCTTTGCAGTGCCGCAGCAGTCCCCAAACACTCGGATAAAAATTCTTCGGTACGCGATTGACAGTACCTTCCATTTGCCGCTTCCGACGCCATCCTCCGCCAGGCATTGTTGGTTCTTCGGAAACTGGCGCTACTACCCATTCAATATCTTTTTCCGGCTGTTTGACGCGCAGGGATTCTTGCTGTTTGAGGATTTGATTCATTTCCTCGTATTCCGTCAACACTTGGCGCAGGCGATTTTTGATTTCAAAGGGACTTAGCTGCATTAAATGTTCGTAAGCTTCATTTTGCGTAACTCCCAATTCGCGGGCAAACTCGCTAGTCAGCAGCAAAATAAAGTAGCTAACTCTTAGCGTCAGCAGGCCTTTAAATAACTGCGGTTCGGCTTTAATTAGCAGGCCGAGGTAGATGAGAACTTCTTGAGTTAGAACTCGATCGCGAATGTCTTCTCCGCAGAATTGGCGAATTTTGTCCATCACTTCCGTGTAAGAGCCCGGCCGTGAAATTATCGAATCTTCGCTGTAGGCTTTCCCCACAGCAATCTGTTTTTGTCGAACCAAAATGTCTGTCACCGCATCGGATAAGCTGATATCAACTTTGTCCAGCAAACCTGCGGCATGGCGGATGACTGCCCATTGGATTTTTGATTGCGAACTTTCTCCAGCTTTTATATAAACTTCGTTGAGCAAATCCACAACTTTAACTGTTTCTTCCGCCCCTCCAAATCCCGTATCAAAATTTAATCCTTTGAGGCGAACTAAGGTGTGCAGTAACTCAATTTGTTCGTACAAATTTTCTGAATCGCGCAGGCTAGTTAGCAAGAATTGAGTATTAGTTTCGCACTCTAATTTAAATTCTTGCGTGTGACCCAAAGGCCAAGTTTTTTCGGTATTGTAAGTTAGATAGCTGCGCGTTTCTAGTGCACCTGTCACCGGAGATTCGGTAAATTCAAAATCGTGCATGAAATCAATTCTTTCCGTGCCAGCGGTCAGCATTAACTGCTTAAGATTTCCGAGTTTAACTGGCGTGTTGTTACAGTGTCCATCCCGGAATTCCTTCATTAATTCTAACAACGCTTCCCGCCCGGTTTCCAGCATCGTGTGAGTCAGCATCAGCGTTACCGTAGGGCGTCCCAACTGATACCAGTGGCGGTGAATGTGAGCTATTTCGCTCTTGATTTGAGCTACTAAAAAATGGTAATCTAAAGTTAAGTAAAACTCTTGTCTGTTCAAAAACGAGGGGAGAAATACGATCGCCTCTTCGCGAATTTTAAACACCCGAGAAGTTGTTAAACTCCGCAGACGGCGCACGGGGCGGCCAGTTAAGCCTAATTGGTCGTTACGTCCAATTTGCGTGTAAATAGCTGATAATTCTTTAGTCTGGCGGACTTGAATTGGTTCTACCTGTTTTGGGGTTTGTGCCGCAATGCCGTTAGCGGCTAATTCTGCTTGCAAATCTTCGTCTTCAGCTAACAGTGCAATTTGCACTAAAGGTTCTCTGTGTTGGTCCACTGATAGGTGCCTTCCCAGCGGGTCGATGTCGCCAACTGCGATTAATCCTTCGTTCAGCAATTGACCGAGAAAGTACAAACTTTGCGCCCAAACCAGGGGAATATTTTCATTCGGTAAACGCTGCTGGCTGCTGGGATTTAGCTTTTCTGCTTCTATATTTTCGGCGGGGACGTAGTACAATTCGGGTAGTAGCGGCAAACCAGATCGATCGACTGCTAGAGATTCCAAACGCTGCTGGTACTCCTGCACTTGGGCTTGATTTCCCTGAAATATGCCGTCCAACAATAAATAAGTGAAAAATAGCGGCCACTCGCATTCAATGTGCTCGAACTGCCTTAATTCTGTGGGTTCGTAGTGCAGGCGATCGGCATCTTCTAAAACTGTTTGGTGTCCGTCCCGCAGAAACCGCTTGCAGCCGTATTTTCCTTGCAATTTGTCAATAATCTTATTTCGAGTCCGTTCTATTAATTCTCGATCTTCCACAGCAAAAGCCGGAAAACTAATCACACTCAATAAAGCGGCATCTACTTCTTTTGAACTAGATTCGCGAGGCAAAAGGGATTCCAGAGTTATGCGACTTCTGGCAATTTCGTCTGGCAAAACGTGAATAACTGACGCTTGAGAGCCTTTAATTCCAAACAAATCCAACCCATTTATTGCTTCTAGGGCTGCTTTGGCCATGCCAACTGAACTGGCGTTCAATTCTGCATTGCCGCGATTGATTTTATGGCCTCTTTCCCAAATTCCGTAATCCGGCGTGCGGTAGGCTCTACCGATGTAGTAAACTAAATTTTGCACGAAATTGACTTCATCAATTGTAAAAATTACGTGCAGCCCGGAAGCCGTCATTTGAGCAAGAATTAATAAGAATATAGATGTAGCGTCTACCTGTAAATGTCCCCACTTGTCATCGCCGACAACAATCCCTCCAGTTTGAGTATTGTATTTAGCGTGCAACGCATCTAGCGGCGACTGAGTATTTTTAAAACGTTCTACTTTGCTCGATTGCTGCATCATCGCAAACAGCAAGCCTCGCATTAGTTTGACTGTGCTTTGTTCGAGTTCAAATGTTCTGCCCTGATCGCCATCAATTTTGCGATAAGCTAAACCCAAACCCCAAACCGCGAGAATGCTGTACACGTTGTCCCGCACCCAGGCATCGGTGTAGTCGCCGTGGGCGTTAACGGCGGTACTCGCCGGCAGCAAACCAGTAATTGGATTTTGGCGCTTGAGGATGATGTTTTTGATTTGCTGGTAGTAATAATCTAACCTGGTTTGCCGCTGGGTTTTTGCGATCGCCATTTCGTTTTCCTGCTTTTTCCTGATGCGAGTAGATTTGCGGTGAATAGACTTTTAAATATATCAGAGATTAGATCATTTCTCAAGTTATCCAAACAGAAGAAGGTAATTGCCATGTCTACCCAAAACCACAATAACAACAGCGTTCCTTTCGTAAAAGTTGTCTACTCTACAGTGAAAATTAATGGTAAAATTGAGCTAGTACCGATGGAATGGTACGCCGACGGGTCTGTCAAAAAAATCGAACACTAATGCTCGATCGCACTTGGCTGGCCAACTCTAATGAACTTGCGCGAGCTCTCGCTTACAAAAAAACCGGTTTCTGGGCCACTGAACGATGACTTAACAAACTCTGGGTGGCACAAACCGGGTTTTTTGCGACCAAAACAGCTCTAGCGTCGATCGCCAATCTCAGCTAATTTAAATAACTAGGTGTGTAGGAATATCAAAGAAAAAATATGGATGTATCGCGCCCGCAATTTTCAGTGCTGGGACTACCAGTTCACATATTAGATGATTATGCAGGTTGGCTGATGCAGCGCCTGTATCAAGGGTTAGGAAGTCACGTCGTGACGCTGAATGCTGAAATGGCGATGCAAGCCGAGCAAAATCAGGCTTTAGCAGATGTAATCCGCAAAGCGGAACTGGTGATTCCCGACGGTTCGGGAGTGGTGTTGTACTTGCGGCTGCGTGGCAAACCGGCCCAGCGCTATCCGGGGATTGAATTAGCAGAATCGCTGCTGCAACAAGCCGGAAAATTGCCTGATTCGGAACCACTATTTTTCTTTGGAGGTTCCCCAGGAGTGGCGGCTGCAGCGGCCAAAACTTGGCAGCAAAAAGTTAACGGATTGTCAATTGTTTCTCAACACGGTTATCTTTCCGCAGATGAAGAGAAAGACTTCCGTGCAAGCCTCAAACAAATGCAGCCAAAAGTGATTTTTGTAGGCTTGGGAGTGCCACGCCAAGAATTTTGGATTGCCGAACACCGACACCTTTGTCCTGATTCGATTTGGGTGGGAGTTGGCGGCAGTTTCGATATTTGGGCGGGAACAAAAACCCGCGCGCCGGCTTGGTTTTGCGACAATCATTTAGAATGGCTGTATCGGCTTTATCAAGAACCTTGGCGGTGGCGCAGAATGTTGGCTTTGCCACAATTTGCATTGAAAGCTTTGGGGGATTTTCGAGGGTAAGTTAATAGCATCAATCTTCTGTCTGATTCACAATCCTCTCGATCCCCCCTAACCCCCCTTAACAAGGGGGGGACAAGAATGTCGTCAAAATTTTCCTTATTAAGGGGGATTCGAGGGGCTCTAGACTCGACTACAAGCGACATAAATCCTGTTATTTCTTGAGTCCGCGCAGGCGGACTTTGTTTGTATAGTAGTAGCGGTTTCAACCGCCGATTCTAATCTATTGCCATTAGACAATGTAAGGAGAATCGATCGCCTTTGCCCGATTAGTTGCCACCAAAGTCTGGTAAATCAAAGCCGAAATCTCAGCGCGGGTAATATCCCGCTGCGGCGAAAGCCAATCGCGGGAAGGATAATTAACCACAATCTTCAAAGCAGTTGCTGTGGCGATCGCACTCAAAGCATAATTAGGAATTTGAGAACGATCTATATAAACTTTCAAAGAATCAGGATTGCCGCCCTTAAGTTCCAAACCGTTAACCAAAGACACGATCGCGTCAGCCTTAGTTAAATTCTGATTCGGGCCAAACTTCAACCCCGGAAACCCCGCCAAAAACCCCCCCCGATTTGCTCGTTCGATCGCACTTCTCGCCCAAAAAGTAGCAGAAACATCAATAAAATTTGTAGCCGGCACCCTCGGAATCGGACTAAACGCACTCACCAACAGCGCCGCATATTGAGCACGGTTTAAACTGTCATCAGGCCGAAAAGAACCGTCAGGAAAACCGCTAATTATATTCGCCGCAGCCAAAGCTTCAATAAACTTCTGTGCCCAATGTCCAGAAATATCGCTGAACACCGCACCCCCGATATTTGGATTGCCGCCGCCCTTTCTCACCGCAGCTTGCACAGCTTTAAAAGCATTCACTTTCCCGTAACCAAACCAATCGCTGCGGCCGTTGTTAGGATCGTAATTTCCCATGCGATTGCCCAACTGGGGATCGGGATCGAGATCGACAATTTTCTCAGCAGTTTGTTCGAGAATTCCCCGTACTTCCCGCGCCGTCAAACGGGGGTTAGCCGAAAGTATCAACCCTGCAACCCCAGCGACTACTGGAGTGGCGCTGGAAGTACCGCCAAAAGTATCAGTATAGTCCCCCCAGTCGTAGCCCCGATCGCCCACTCGATCGGCAGTAAACACCCCTAAACCGGGCAAATACTGCGTCACCTCCGGCGGCGTGCCGATATATCCGGTTTCGGGCAACCAAGTTCCCGGCGGCGCGTTGTTGCTGGGGGCGCAAACCGAGATGCTGCTGCCCCAATTGCTGTAAGCTGCTTTTTTGTTGAGGGAAGTGGAAGCGCTGACGGCAATTACGTCGGGGTGAACGGCAAATCCGTTTAGCCATCTAGTTTGACCCTCTACGACGTTGTTGGGCCAGCCTTTCTCGTTAACAGTACCGTTGACTGGGCGGTTGGCATTCCCCGCAGCGAACATAATAACGCAGCCTCTGCCGCCCCGCCCTTGGGTTGCGGCTTTGGTGATAACGGCACTCTGTCGCAGGGAAATGGGATAGTAAACTGCAGCAGGTCCCCAACTGCAAGAAATGACGGCGGCACCTTTTTCGATCGCCCAATTAAATATTTTTTCGACAGAATTGTCATCAAGAAAACCCGTGGTACGGATGGGCATCAGGGCGCATCCGGGGGCGACGCCGACAATGCCTTTGCCGTTTTCTTCAGCAATGGCGACGCCGGCACAACTTGTGCCGTGGTTGTCTGAGTCTGCGACTGGCATCGGGGAAGTGTCGCCGTCTTTGAAATCGATGGGTGAGACGATTTTGCCTTGGCCTTGAAAATCTGGGTGGGTGATGTCAACTGAATCGTCGGCGATGGCAATTACGATCGATCGAACTCCGCGAGTCATGTTCCAAGCTGGTTCTGCATAAATTTGAGCACCGCCGACAACTTCGTTGCCGCCTTTGTTGTTGAGATACCACTGTTTGGGATAAAGCGGATCGCGGGGCGTGTAATGCTGCTGCGTCTCTACTACAATGTTGGGTTCGGCTACGAGAACTTCTGGATATCTTGTCAGGCGGTTGGCAATTTTGACCGGGTTTTCTGTTGCTTGTTTTGTGACTTCGCAGACGAAAGTGTTGGGAATTCCTTCTACTGGCCGGACTATTTTTAAAGCTGCTGCATTGGCGATAGCCTTGCGCGATTGTTCGTCTACTTGTTCGCCAAATTGAATGGTAATTTGGTCGGTTATATAAAAGAATGTACTCGGATTGTTCGCGGGGCAATAGACGTGGCTGGCAAAAGCTACGGCATCGCTGGCCCGGGCTGCTTGCATTGCTGCTGCTAGGTTAGAGGGCGCAACGAGATATTCTTCGAGATTGCTTTGGCCGATGCGGCGGTTGAGTTTTGCCCCATTTGTTGCAGCCCAATCGTTTGAGGCTGATGCTGTTGATGAGGGGCGGACTGTAAAGCGATCGTTCGCTTTTGACAGCAGCAATTCGTCGCCGCCGCGCTGCAAAATCACTGCCAGACTTTCTTCTGGAACTCCGATACCTTGATAATTTTGTAAGGTATTTGCGGAAAGTTCGATCGGTTGTGTCATCAGAAATGCCTTTGTTTAATTTTAATCCAGTCTTACTATATTCTCAAGAACAGGCAGGATGCCTGTTCCACAAAAACTGAATTTTCTTGTGGGGTGGGCTTCTAGCCCGCCCGTAAAAGGCTTATTAACAATGATTCAGCAAATCCCTCAAATAAACACGCTAGGATTAACATTAAAAAATTCTCCCAGCGCCTTAGCTTGCGCCTTGCTAATCGCCCGTTTCCCATTAACCACCTCAGAGACTACTCCTTTGGAACCAATCACGCCCACTAAATCGGCTTGTTTGAGTTCGCGAACTTCCATGAAATGCAATAGAACATCCTGGAGAGTCGCTTGTGGAATTGGGTAATATTTTGATTCGTATTCTTCGATCATACAGATCCCAGAGGCTTAGTAAAGTTTCTTCTAATGTTAATTCTTCTTTAGACATCAGAAAATCGACTTCTGCGAGGGCAAGATCGTAATCTTCTTCGTTCAGGATTGGCTTAGGCTGAGATTTAGCCAGCAGTTGACCGTAAGCTGTTCTTTGAATTGCGATATTCATGGTTCGTTCGATTGTTGAATTAGATGGGGACTTACCCATCCAAACCAAAGAAACCGGGTTTTCCACCATTTTTCAAGCCTCAAAGGCAGTATTTAGGTAAAAAAAACCGGTTTCTGTGTCCAGGACTAGATTGCCGGGATCTGTCCAATCCCCCGCGATTTCCTTGTTCAATCCAAAATCTAAAATCCAAAATCTAAAATCCAAAATCGATCGAACCCTTTGACATTTCAACAAATTTGGTTTACACTTAGCCGGTTGCGATCGCCAATGGTAAGATCGGCTCAAGCTAAATATTTTTTTAAAGCGCACAGGCGCAAAGTAATTTCATGGTATACTCTGGAACTGTTTGTTGGCTTCGCTCCACTGCCCGGATTACGATCGGGGTGATCGCAGCTTTTATCCTGTTGCAACCGCTCTCAGTCCAAGCACAACAACCTTCTGGGCCAGAGAACCAACCGCAAGTCGATCCCGCCGACGACCCCACAGACCCCAACAATCTTCGCCCTCTGACGCAAGACAGCAGTCTGCTGAGCGTCCCAGGAGGCCAGCGTTTGATGACAGAAGCCAGCAGTGCTATTTCCTCTCAGAATTACGCACTCGCTACTCAAAAGCTGCAAGAATCCCGCCAAATTTTCAATCAACTGTCCAACTTCTACCAACAACTGGGTAGCAGTTTTGCCGGAATTGACATCCGCTTGGCCGAAAGCCACCGCACCAAAGCTGTAGAAACAGCCCAAATGCGCGACGAAGCTACCTATCGGCTGGCGTTGGTACACCGGGCGCAAAATAAGCCCGAACTGGCTGTGCCCCTGCTGATTCAGATTATTCGATCGCAGCAGCCAACTCGCGACTTGGGCAAGAAAGCTTACCAGCAGTTACTGGAATTGGGTTTTGTGGATTCGCCCTTTCCCCGGCCTGCCAGCACTCAACCGAGCTCATCGACAAAATAGTTCCACTAAAATCTAAATTACAGCCGTTTATCACAGAAACCAATGGTTACACCGTCTCAAGTAGCAGAAATGATTAAGGCAGGGTTGCCCGACGCTAAAATACAAGTTGAGGATTTGACTGGTGGCGGTGACCACTACCAGGCGAGAGTCGTCTCAGCAGCCTTTGAAGGAAAAAGCCGAGTACAGCAGCACCAACTGGTCTACGGCGCTCTCAAACAGGCAATGGCTAGTGAAGCCATCCACGCTTTGGGCTTGGAAACCTTAACTCCCGCAGAATGGGAAGCGAAAAGTCAAGTTGCTTAATTGTTGACTTGCAAGTGGAGATCACAAGTTTGTGCTTCTGTCAATAGTTGCTTGAAATACAACTGCTGCACTTACGCACAAAAACCAAAGAAACCGGGTTTTTTAACCGGAATCTATGGCTGTAACGAAAGATTGTCCTAAAAAACCCGGTTTCTGCGTCAGTCAACGTTTAAAATTTTTCAAACAATATTAGGAGCTACCATGACTACAGCAGCACATGAAAGAATTGACGAGTTAGTTAAGCAAAATAAAATCATGGTGTTTATGAAGGGCAATAAGTTAATGCCCCAGTGTGGTTTTTCTAATACTGTGGTGCAAATTCTCAATACTCTGGGAGTGCCTTACGAAACCGTTGATGTTTTGGCAGACCAGGAAATTCGTCAAGGCGTTAAAGAGTATTCCAACTGGCCGACAATTCCTCAAGTTTATATCAACGGCGAGTTTATTGGGGGCTCGGATATTATGATCGAGATGTATCAAAAGGGCGAATTGCAAGAAGTTGTAGAAGTGGCTTTGGCTTCTTAAATTAGACAGAAAAAACATTTCCCCGACTTCTTTAAGAAGTCGGGGAAATAACAGCAATCGCGTTTTACTTTGAATTAAGTTGATTTACTTAATTATTCGTTACCAGGCAAAGCCTGGGAACGCAATGCGGTCGGCTCGACCTCCAATTTTTAGGCTCCGAAAGCGAGGTCGAGCCTCTGGACATGGGCTCTCAGGCCGAGCCAGGGAACCCGTTAAAATTCCCAATTCCCAATTCCCAATTCCCAATTCCCAATTCCCAATTCCCAATTCCCAATTCCCAATTCATCAAGGGTTTATCAAACCGAATTTGCTATTTAATAGTAGTCTGATTCAGCCTGTGTCTGTGTCTGTGGCATTGCAAAATTGGAGGGGTCGTGAATGTAACGCGCTGCTTCTTCCTCTAGTCTGTGAATCAGATAGGGCTCCAAACTGTTGGAATGCCGCAGGGCTGCTAAATAGCCGTCTAAGTAAAGCCGCAGGTCATCGAAGCGATAACCTCTATTCCACATTTCGACGAGGGCGTCGGTGAGTTTTTGGTAGTGCCGGATTGTTTGGGTGTCTTGTAGCATAGTGTGAGTTTGAAATCCTTTGTGGTTTGTATAATGACGGCGGGATTTAGGAATGGCCTCGATTGATGCTGAGTGGCTCAGCTTGAGGCTATTTCTAAATAAAAGTTTTTACCCTGCTCAACAGGCTACCCTCCATAAAAAATTTCACTCGTTGCAATGCAGTTGCTCGACTTTGTGCGCGCACCTAGATAATTCGCTGTGCGTTTAATAGAGTCGGGATATTGCTGAATTTGGCGGTCTAAGTGGCTGAGTGTTCCGGCTACCGAGCGAACGGTTGGAGGAATTCTAGTTTCACTTGCGCGATTTGTCAACCTCCTGGGAGTGGGGGCTGGGTCGGGGGGATCGCTTTTGGCAGGCGGTTGGGGCATGGGATCGATCGGCTTTACACTGTCTTATTTTCATTGTAAGCTCATCGCCAGAATGATTTAACCTTTCTGCAGGCTGACCCTGCCAAATTAACCCAATCTTTAAAATTCGTACCCTAGGTATGTCCGCTGCTTTAAACGCAGCTAATGCTTGAGTAGCGATGGTTACAAAAGCTTGACAAAAGCTCTGTTAACCTTGTAGCAATTAGTGATATGGGAAGCTCGCCTCTGTGGAATCTGCAAGTATTTCAATTGTTGAAGGGAATCCGCACCTGCGATCGCTCTTGGGCTGGCATCTACAGCAAGTCGGTCACTGGGTGCACCAGTCAGCGGATATCAGTCACGCTAGGGAAATATTTTTCAGCCGCCAGCCAACCCTAGTCATTCTGGATGCCCAATTGCCGGATGGGGACGGTTTGGAATTTTGCCACTGGCTGCAACAGCAGCAGCAGTCGCTGATTTTGATGCTGTCGGCGCGGAATTCGGAATCGGATATTGTTGAAGGTTTGAAGGCGGGGGCAGACGATTACCTGACTAAACCCTTTGGGATGCAAGAGTTTATGGCGAGGGTGGAAGCTCTGATGCGCCGTAACCGCACGATGGTACCGCCGGCGACGCTGGAGTGCGGGCTGCTGAAAATTGATTTGGTGCAGCGCCGAGTCAGGTTGTACGAGGAACATATTGAACTCACTCCCCAGGAATTTAGCCTGCTGTACGTGCTAGCTCAAGCTGGAGGAGTGCCACTCTCGCGCTCGGATTTGCTGCGGAGGGCGTGGCCCGATGCGATTGATAACCCCCGGACGATCGACACTCACGTACTCTCTCTGCGTAAAAAAATCGAAATTGATCCGCGACAGCCGAGCCTGATTCAAACTGTACGGAATGTCGGCTACCGACTGAATCTGGAGTTGTTGAATGGGAACCAACGGCATTCTCCGCTCGTACCCGGAGCTGTGAGTTCTTAGAGTACGATCGGGCTATAAGTCGGATTTTATTTTGAGAATTGATTGGCGATTGCATCTGTTTTCGCTGCCATAATAAAATCATTGCGATGTAGTCCAGAAATCGCGTGAGTCCACCAAGTAACGGTAACTTTCCCCCACTCGGTTAACAGTGCGGGGTGATGTCCTTCAGTTTCTGCTGCTTCGCCGACGCTGTTTGTAAAGGCGATCGCACTTTTGAAATCCGGGAATTCATAGGTGCGTTCTATTTTGGGAATGCCATTTTTTTCGATCAAATTCCAGTCGGGAATTTGAGGTTTTAGTTGGACAATTTCGTAAGCTGTGACGCGGGGAGAGTTGGGGCTGCAGGCTGCACAGCGTTCTTTTGCTAAAGGTTCCATAAATTGCTTGTTAGCGATCGGTTCTAAAAGACATTATAGACATTTCTAATGGGAATTATTTTGGATGGGGCAACAGTCATTTAGCAGTGACGTAGAGAGTGTGATCAAAATAGTTCATAAAACAGATGAGCAATCATTTAAATTTTATGAAAATTATCCTGCACCGTGGAATCGGTTAACCGATAATATCAGGAATGGGCGGGTTAATTTGGCTATCTCGGTGATATTGTAAACGTTGGCGAACCCGCCCCTCCAAGTGCGCTCAACCGATAATTTTCTTAATCAAATCCAACTTACCCTTATAGGGGGCGTACCGCCATTTCAAGTCCAGTAAAAATGACTTTTGCAGCACGCTTTTGTAATGAGAAAAAGTATCAAAACTTGCTTTGGCGTGATAGCTACCGATGCCGCTGTCGCCAACTCCGCCAAAAGGTAAATCTTTTACCCCCACTTGCATAACCGTGTCGTTTAGACAAACTCCCCCCGAAGAAGTTTCCCTCAAAACTCGCTCTTGTTTCTCTTTATTTTTGGAGAACAAATACAAAGCTAGGGGTTTGGGACGGGCGTTTATTTGGGCGATCGCCTCTCCGAAATCATAATACTCCAAAACTGGCAAAATCGGCCCGAAAACCTCATCCTGCATCACCGGGGAGTCCCAGGAAACACGATCTAAAACCGTCGGTGCAATATATCTATCTTCCGGCTTAACTTCCCCACCAACGACAATTTCTCCATCTTTGATAAACCCACTCAAACGGTCTAATTGCCGCTGGTTGATAATCCGCGAATAGTCGGGACTTGTTTGCGGATCGTCGCCGTAAAATTCGTGAATTGCTGTTTTAATTGCTGCCATCAAAGCAGGTTTAACTTTTTTATCAACTAACAGGTAATCTGGAGCGATGCAAGTTTGTCCGGCATTGAGAAATTTGCCCCACGCAATGCGTTTTGCGGTGTATTCAATCTGAATGTCTGAGTCTACAATGCAAGGACTTTTGCCGCCTAATTCCAAGGTTACAGGTGTCAGGTGTTTAGCGGCAGCTTCCATGACTATTCTACCGATTTTAGTGCCTCCGGTAAAAAAGATGTGGTCAAATTTTTCGGCTAGTAATTGTTGGCTGATTTCCACACCTCCTTCGACGGCTGCTACGTAGGCGGGATCAAAGGTTTTGGATATCATGTCGGCGATAACTTCGGAGGTGTGTGAGGCGATTTCCGAAGGTTTGAGAAGTGCACAGTTGCCGGCGGCGATCGCCCCGACTAAAGGTGATATCATTAGCTGAAATGGGTAATTCCAAGGCCCGATGATTAACACTACGCCCAAAGGTTCAGGGTAAATGCGGGCTGATGCTGGGAATTGATCTATCGAAGCAGGCACTTTTCTCGGCTTTACCCATGATTTGAGGTTTTTGAGGGCATAATTAACTTCGGCAATCGATGCGATTTCAAGATAAGCCTCGAATTCCGGCCGACCCAGGTCTGCCTTGACAGCATCGACTATTCGTGATTGATTAAGTTCGATCGCACTTTTAAGTTTTTTCAGTTGTTCGAGCCGAAAATCCACATCTTTCGTTTTCCCAGTCGCAAAAAATTGCCGCTGCTGCTGGATAATATCGCTGACGCTGATTACCATATTTAGTCCTCCATGTCTATAAATAAATGTTACAACAAGAAAATGGAACTTGGGTAAAGTGCGATCGGTGTTAAAGCGTAGACTTCTGGAATAAGTCTGCGATCTGGGCTTTATGCTATAACTTATAAGGTATTAATTGTAGATTTTTAATGTGAGTTAAGTCATGAAAATATCTAAGAACGATTTTTTTTTCTATTCCTGCTGGCTGCTTTGCTTGCTTGCAGTAGCAGGATGTACCTCTAAGCCCGAAAAGCAAGTTGTCATCTGCTCGAAAGACTTTACCGAACAAGCCATTCTCGCAGAAATTTTAGCACAGCATATCGAAGCTAAAACAGATATCAAAGTAGAACGAGAACTGAATCTCGGAGGTTCGCTTTGCCATCAATCCCTAACAGCAGGTAAAATCGATTTGTACGTTGAATACACGGGGACTGCTTACGCCAACCTGCTCAAACAGAAACCGATTTCTGACCCCAAAAAAGTCCTCGATTACCTCAAACAAGAATATCCCAAACAGTTTAAAGCAGAATGGACGGAACCGCTAGGATTTAATAACAGTTTTGCGATTATTGTGCGGGGAGACGATGCCAAAAAGCTCAATTTACAAACTATTTCGCAACTTGGGAAAGCTTCACCTAACCTCCGGGCTGGTTTCGGCCCAGAATTTAACGAGAGAGAAGATGGGTTTCCCGGATTGGCTAAAACTTACGGGATTAAATTTCGAGAACAACCCAAGGAATTGCTGTTAGGATTGCTTTATCAAGCGCTGCAACAAAAAGAAGTAGATGTGATTGCTGGTAATACGACGGACGGTTTGATTCAAAGTTTAGGTTTAGTAGTTCTCACAGATGACAAGAACTATTTCCCGCCCTACGAAGCAGTTCCGGTTGTGCGATCGCAAGTTTTGGAAAAATACCCGGAATTGCGTCCAGTCCTCGCACAATTGGGTGGCAAAATCTCTGAGGAAGATATGCGACGACTCAACTATCAAGTTGATAAGAAACAGCAGGAAGCCGGACAAGTGGCGCGGGAGTTTTTGCAGCAAAAGTTGGGCGTGTCAAAGCCATAAGACCTGTTGCATAAATCTTTGATTGATAGGTCAACCGCAGATGTTAGGCAGATAAACACAGATAAACGCAGATAATGTTAAGAAGACCGGGCGCTGGAAACCGCGTCTATAAAAAGAAAACCCGCCTGGTGCGGGTTGAAGAACAGGCGGTTAAAATTACCTTATTTTTTTCAGTCCGCTTGGAGTGGAGTTCGTTTTTGTAGGCGCGGTTTCAACCGCCGTCTTTGCTCTTAATTCACTTCACTCAGCCTCCGCAAATTCAAAATATCGCTCATCTTTTTAATTTGCATACAAGTCCGCTCGAACTGTTGTTTATCCTGGATATCCATGCACAAGTCAATTAATGCAGGCAATCCGGGATATGTTTTGACTTGAGCGCTGCGGACGTTTACTT
Source organism: Microcoleus sp. S36b_A4 (assembly GCF_036700645.1). Lineage (NCBI taxonomy): Bacteria > Bacillati > Cyanobacteriota > Cyanophyceae > Oscillatoriales > Microcoleaceae > Microcoleus > Microcoleus sp. S36b_A4. Next base: position 34,513 of record NZ_JAUBPI010000054.1, read on the forward strand.
GGTTGTCCTTCAAATGCGATAAAACATCATTGAGAACTCCCACTCGATCGAGGGCTTCAATTTGAATATTAACCGGATAAGTGTTGGGTCGAGATTCATTGCGGTTGCTGGAATTCCAACTCACAGGAACCAACCGATCCCCAGGTACGCTCTCAACATTTGAACATCCTTGCCGGTGAATCGAAATTCCGCGAGTGCGAGTCACCACTCCAATAATTGATTCCCCAGGAATCGGACAACAACAGCCGGATAAATGGTAGAGCAATCCCTCTACACCTGCGATGGGCGATTTGCTCGGAGATGAACTCGGTACTGGTTTCGGTGTCGTCGATGCAGGTATTAGCTGGGGCACTTCGTGGGTTCCTGCGGGAGCAGCTTCAATTTTTTGCTGCACTTTTACTAAATCTCGCAGTCGATTTACTACGAGATTTAAGGTAACTTCGCCGTAGCCCAAACCGGCGATTAAATCTTCGACGCTGTGGTAGTTGCAGCGCTGAGCCACAGACTGCATGGGTTCAGATTTCAGCAAAGATTCTAATCCGTTTTTACCTAATTCTTTTTCCAGCAATTCCCGCCCGCGAGCAAGATTTTCATCTCGGTGCGATCGCTTCAACCACTGACGAATTCGGTTTTTTGCTCCGTTTGTCTTGACAAAATTCAGCCAGTCGGAACTGGGATGACCATTTTTTTGGGTCAAGATTTCTACAATATCGCCATTCTTTAAAACCTTGTCTAGTGTTACCATTCGCCCGTTGACTCTGGCACCGGTGCAGTGATTACCAATTTCGGTGTGAATGCGGAAAGCAAAATCTACGGGAGTTGACCCGCTATTGAGAGCAATTACGTCTCCGTTAGGAGTAAAAACGTAAATATCTTCGTCGAATAAGTTGTCCTTAATGCTTTGTAAATATTCGCGATCGTCTTTGAGGTCGCTTTGCCATTCTAGGAGTTGCCGCAGCCAAGTAAATTTTTCGTCGTCGCCAGTGACTGTTGTGTTAGAACCGCCAGTTTCTTTGTATTTCCAGTGCGCGGCAATGCCGTATTCTGCAATGTGGTGCATTGCTACCGTGCGGATTTGCACTTCGATGGGGCGACCGCTGGTTCCGATTACTCCGGTGTGCAAAGATTGGTAGCGGTTGGCTTTTGGTAAACCGATATAATCTTTAAAGCGGCCGGGAATGGGGCGGAAAGAATCGTGGACGATCGCCAAAGCGCGATAACAGTCATCATTGGTTTCTACTATGATCCTTACCGCCGCAATATCGTACACTTGGTTAAAGCCTTTTTGGCGGCGCTGCATCTTCCCATAAATTCCGTACAAATGTTTGGGACGGCCGCTGACTTCGTAACATTTAATGCCTAATTTGTCAAGCCTTTCTCGTAAACTATCTGTGACTTCTGCGAGTTGAGTTTCTCGATCAGCTCGCTTCACCGCCACTAAGTCCTGAATTTCGCGGTAAGCTTCTGGTTCCAGGTATTTAAAGGCTAAATCTTCCAATTCCCACTTAAAGCGGCCGATACCCAAACGGTTTGCTAGGGGAGCAAAAATATCTCGGGTTTCTAGGGCAATAGTGCGCTGCTTTTCTTCGGACAAATGCTCCAAAGTCCTCATGTTGTGCAGCCGATCTGCGAGTTTGACGACAATGACGCGAATATCTTTAGCCATTGCTAGGAACATTCGGCGGAAATTTTCCGCTAGGCGCTCTGTTTTGCTGGAAAAATTAAACTTAGAAAGCTTGGTGACACCTTCAACCAACTGTCGTACTTCCGCGCCGAACCGCTGTTCTATTTCTTCGAGAGTAATATCTGTATCTTCAACAATGTCGTGGAGGAAGCCGGCGGCAATCATGACGTTGTTGCCGCCCATATACCTGAGTATTCCAGCGACAGCTACCGGATGGCAAATGTAAGGTTCTCCTGATTTGCGGTATTGTCCTTCGTGCAAGTCGCGGGCAAATTCAAAGGCCCGACAAATTAAGCTGTCGTCAGTCGAACAATTCGGGTTAGATCCCCCATCCGGCTGCGATCGAGTATTCAGGCATTCTTGCAGCCAATCGGGAACTACGGCAGGATCGATCGAAGGAGAGGGAGTCAGAGTGTTCGCGTTCATGGGGTACACCTTTAAAACTTAGAAATACAAATGGTTAAAAGCCGGTTTCCGGTTGAATTGCCGAAATTATGTGTTTAGCTATACTAAACTAATTGAATGCCACAATTTGCAATTCAAAAAAATAGTCGATTTTTCTCAAACTATACCTATGTAATTCCGAGTCGTCCCCCCTCGGAGGTAGGAAAATATAGTGACACCACTGCCGCCGCCGCAGTCTGTCGAACGAGGAAAATCGGGTAAAATCAGCAGATTTGGGCGGTAGCCGTTGAGGTTGCGGGGGATCGGCATTTACCGGCAACGCTAAACTAAAAGCAGCAGCCAGAAGGGTAGAGTCAGGGCAGCAAATCAAAAAAAGTTCTCATAAAACAGGGAATTGCTCCAAAAACGCACGGCTTCCCTCCATATGAGCAAACTTAAGTAAGTATCTACTTTGATTATAAATACAAATTTGTTTACAAAATCATGATATTGTCCGAAGACCGCCGCCAGTGCTACCAAGAATTACAGCAAGCACTAGAACAACTACAAAGAACTGCTGCACAGGATAATCTGGATGGGGCCACGCTGGCGATCGAATACACAAAAGTGCAACAATTTTTCGGAAACCAAATTATGAGAGCCGAAAGCGATGAGTTAGACGCCTCAGAAACACCCCCAGAGCAGTCCTATTTGACGGAAATTCACAAGCAACTGCGGTTATTGGGGACAGATGTCACCTTTTTGCAAGCGTCGCGCCAGCCAGCGACAGCAAAGGCGAGGCAAACTGCGGCGATCGCGCGACTCAACACGCTAATTGGCTACTGTGGCGCGCTGCTGCAAAAAAATTCTGGTTCTTCAGGGCCCGCCCAGATACAGAATTAATAATTGCATTAACAGGGAATTAATAAGGCAAGGAGAAATAAAGCGGTGGAATGTCCAAAATGTAAACATCCCAATTTAGAAGGCGGTACCTTAGCCGGCCGTATGTCGGTGCAGTGGTGTCCCAACTGTTACGGTATCTGGATTCCAGGCAGAGAATACGAAGCTTGGCAAAAAGAGCAAAGCCAGTGGTACAACAAATCCGAGAAGCCTGATGCGACAGCGACTCTCGGCATAGAATTCACGCCGTCTCCCTACGACAGCAAAGCAGCGCTGTGTCCCGAAGACGGTCACTATCTGTCGCGGGCGAAAGTTCCTTTCAGCAGAGTGCCTTTTTACATAGAGCGCTGTATGTTGTGCGGGGGCATTTGGTGCGATAACGGCGAGTGGGACATTCTCGAAAGTCTGGGATTCCACACCGAGATTGACAAGATGTTTTCTCCGAATTGGCAAGCTAAGGCCCGCGTGCAAGAACTCGCCTCTCGGGAACGTCAAGTGCTGACTGAGAAGCTGGGGCCGGATATCGCCGGATATGTGTTGGAACTCGCGGAAGTTTTAGCAGACCATCCTCACGCAGATTGTGCCGCTACTTACATACTGCGGAGAGCTGAGTTGAAGCGAAGGGAAATTTAGTCAGTTCATGGTTGTCAGTTGTCAGTTGTCAGTTGTTAGTTGTCAGTTGTCAGTTGTCAGTTATCAGTTGCTCGGTGAATGATGTACTAATAAAAGCTTTGTTTGTAGCTATTTTTATTTGTATTTACAAACAGCAGAGCAGTCTCTTGCCCATAACTAATAACTCTGAAACACTAATAAGTAACAACTAACAGCCAGTATATTGACCATTAAATAACAAATAACAACTGACCACTGACCACTGACTACTGACCGAAAACGTCCAGGATATAAGCCCCCGAATTTATCCGTGGGGTTAATGCTTTAATTCTTTAATCTAAAATCCAAAATCTAAAATCTAAAATCGATTGACTAAGGACTAATGACTAATGACTAATGACTCTTCTCTATTTTCCGTTGACAATCTGCGAGTAGCTTATCCTCAGCGGCGGGGCCAATCCGGTTGGGCCGTTGACGGGGTTTCCCTGACGCTGAAACCGGGGGAAAAGCTCGGATTAGTTGGGGAGTCTGGGTGCGGTAAGTCAACTTTGGGAAGGGCGGCGATGCGGTTGCTGCCGGACTCAACGCTGATTGAGGGGCGAGTTAGTTTTGCTGGAGAGTCGGTGTTTGATATGAATGCTTCGCGGCTGAGGCGGTTTCGGGGCGAAGCTGTAGCATTGATTTTTCAAGATCCGATGACTCGTCTCGATCCTTTGATGACTGTAGGAGAACATTGCATCGAGACTTTGCAAGCTCACAGACCGAATTTGGATCGCAAGCAAGCTAAGAAACGGGCGATCGAAACTCTGGAAGCTGTGAAAATTCCCGCGTCTCGTTGGTCGCAGTTTCCCCACGAATTTAGTGGCGGAATGCGGCAAAGAGTAGCAATTGCTTTGGCTCTTTTGCTCGATCCCAAATTAATTGTGGCAGACGAACCGACTACAAGTTTGGACGTAACTGTAGCTGCTCAGATTTTGCAGGAATTAACCAGACTTTGTGAGGAACGGGGAACGGCTATTTTGTTGATTTCTCACGATTTGGCGATGGTGGCTGAGTATTGTGATCGCATTGCGGTGATGTACGGCGGTAAAGTTGTAGAAACCGGGCCGGTGCTAAACGTTTTTGAGAAGCCGCAGCACGAATATACTCGATCGCTCCTCAAAGCAGCTTTGCACATTCAAGCCGATTCTGACAAAGGGTTAGCATTCGAGGAAATCAGGACTGAAGGCGTTACTGCAAACTTAACAAATGCGCCTCTTTTGACCGTAACCAATTTGCAGCAACACTACAGTTTAGAAAGCAATTTATTAGATCAGTTGTTTTCCAGGAATCGCCAGGTAATTAAAGCAGTAGACGGCGTTAGTTTAGAGCTACAACGAGGAGAAACCCTAGGGCTTGTAGGGGAGTCCGGCTGCGGCAAAAGTACCTTGTCACGCACGATTTTGCAGCTAATTACCGCGACTGGTGGCAAAGTGGAATTTCAAGGAATAGATATAACTGCCCTGAACCGCGATGCTGTGAGGAAGCACCGCCGCGAAATGCAAATGATTTTTCAAGATCCCCACGCTTGCCTGAATCCGATGATGACTGTCGGGCAAAGTATTGCTGATCCTTTGTTTATTCACAAATTAGCTAATGGCAGCGAAGCTAAAAAACAAGTAATCCAAATGTTAGAGCGGGTGGGTTTAAGTCCAGGGGAGGATTTCTTTCGTCGCTATCCGGGGGAATTGTCGGGAGGACAACAGCAGCGAGTTTCGATCGCCCGCGCTTTAATTACTCGGCCGCAACTGATAATTTGCGACGAACCTGTGAGTATGCTGGATGCCAGCGTGCAGACTCAAGTTTTAGAGCTGATGTTGGAGTTGAAGCAGGAATTTAATTTGACTTATCTGTTTATTACGCACGATTTGTGGGTGGCGAGATTTTTTTGCGATCGGATTGCGGTAATGAATGCTGGAAAAATTGTTGAAATCGGTAAGACTAGGGATATTTTTACTAATCCGCAGCACCCTTATACTCAGCAATTATTGCAGGCAGCTCCTTTACTGGCTCGAACTCAATAGAAAGGTAGAAAATTGGGGCCATCTAATTTCTGTCAATCGATTTTAGATTTTAGATTTTAGATTAAAGAATTGAAGCATTGACCCCACGGATAAATTCGGGGGGCAAGTTTCTCGGGTACAGGTTTTTTATTTCTGGACGGATGAATCCGGGGGCTTGTATCCTGGATGCTTTCGATCACGGTCTTCTAGATGGATTTCGGAAATTTCCGGTTAAATTGGTTAAAGTTAAGGGATACTTTTCAAATCCTTCCACCGACACCAAGCACGATATGGCAGAATCTGACCTAGGCAGTTTTGCGGTGGCACCCGAAGCCTCATTCGCGATCGCACAAGATGAAGACACCGAGATCGATCGTCCGACCGTAACTCGATCGTCAGCATACAACAACTGGTCTGCCGACGATCCAGTGGGAGCTTTGTTCAAGGAAATGGCTCGGTATCCTCTACTGACAGCAGCCGAAGAAGTAGAGTTAGCGCGCCGCGTTCAAGAATTGGTAGCCCTGGATGAATTAGAACAGCGTTTGCAGCAGGAATTCGACAGAGTGCCGACAAAAGCTGAAATCGCTGCGGCTTTGGGGATAAGCGAAACTCAACTGCAACAGCTTCGCCACCAGTGTCAGTCGGCGAAACGGAAAATGATCAGCTCGAATTTGCGCTTGGTGGTTTCGATTGCCAAACGCTATCTTAATCGGGGCGTGCCTTTTCTCGATTTAATTCAGGAAGGAGCTTTGGGTTTGAATCGGGCAGCCGAAAAGTTTGATCCGGAGAAGGGTTACAAGTTTTCTACTTATGCCTATTGGTGGATTCGCCAAGGAATTACCCGGACAATTGCCAATCAAGGGCGGACGATTCGCTTGCCTGTTCACATTGTCGAACAGTTAAATAAACTCAAAAAAGTTTATCGAGATTTGAAGCGTTCTCTTCAACGAAATCCAAATGAAACTGAACTTGCTAGAGAAATGCAAGTTACTTGCGAACAGCTTCGCTACCTCCAGCAAGTACGTCGGCAATCTTTGTCTCTCAACCACCGCATCGGCTCAGAAGAAAGTTCGGAACTTTTGGATGTTCTCGAAGATAACGCGACGCAATCTCCCGAAGCTCAGATGAATGAGATGATGATGCGCCAAGATATTTTGGAGGTGTTGGACAGTATTTTGACTGAGCGGGAAAAAGAGATTGTTGCTATGCGTTACGGTTTGCTGACCGGCGAACCTTACACTTTAGAAGAGGTCAGCAGTTTGTTCAATTTGTCCCGCGAACGAGTCCGTCAAATTCAAAATAAGGCAATGCGAAAGCTGCGCCGCCCTCAAGTGACGGAACGATTGAAGGGCTGGTTGAAATAAACAAAAAAACATTGAGTTGGCATTTTGAAAAATCTTAAACTTATTGTGGGGTGGCACTCCGAGGTCACCGTAAATATGCTTGTTCAAGGTGGAAAAGCTTAATTAAAAATTACAAATTAAAAATGTCTTGATGTGGTATTTTTAATTGTTGATTGTCGCGTACTACTTACTTATTTATGTCTTCTGAGGTAATTTTGCGTCCAGCTACCCGCGCCGACGTGCCGGTGCTGTTTGATTTGATTAAAGCTTTAGCTGAGTACGAAAAATTATCTCATGCCGTTACTGGCAATGCGGTTGATTTGGAGCATCATTTGTTTGGCGATCGACCTTTTGCTGAAGCGATTTTAGCCGAGTGCGAAAATCGAGTGGTGGGGTGGGCGCTGTTTTTTTACAATTATTCTACTTTTTTGACTCAGCCGGGAATTTATTTGGAAGATTTGTTTGTGGTACCTGAGTTTCGAGGGCGGGGAATTGGCAAGTCTTTGATAGTTTATTTAGCGCAGTTGACAGTAGAAAGGGGCTGCGGGCGTTTGGAATGGAGCGTTTTGGATTGGAATGAATTGGCGATCGGATTTTACAAGGGTATCGGTGCTGATGTGATGCCCGATTGGCGGATTTGCCGGGTTGCGGGCGAGTCTTTGGCAAATTTGGCATCGAAGTAATTCAGGCGGGATCGCGTGCCCAACCCAAAATTCATCTGTTGTGGAACAGGCATCTTGCCTGTGTGTGGAACAGGCATCTTGCCTGTGTGTAGAACAGGCATCTTGCCTGTTAAGCTAAAATGCAGCACTCTGGTTAATTAATACCGACCTAATTAATTGACAAAAATATAGGAAAATTTAGATAAGAGTTAAGTTAATTGGGAGAGTATATCGTGATTATTTGGGTAAACGAGCAAATCGATCCGTCGGGTATTCTTTATTCTTGCATTGCTTGTTGCGATGAGACTCAAGCGAAGGATTGCCACGAATCTTTTGAGCAGAATTTGACGGCAGAGCAAAAACAGCAGGGCTGGGTTGCTACCTTGCGGACTGTTAGTTCTTGGGATGAGGTGCCTGTTAATGCTTTGAAATTGAATTAATGAGTGCAAGTCATTAGCAGCTTTAGTCTCGCCGTATTTCCGTTAGAGCGAAAGGGCAGGAAAACGTGGGACATCTGTTCGGAAAAGGCAAGATAGCTCGATCGCACATTGGTCAAATTAACAGAGGTTTTGTGAATCTGAAGGCAAAAATCTGCAAGCATTTGGGGCTGCCAGTCTGAGGATTGTGCCCTGGAAGGTGCGGGAATTTGGGCGGAAATTTTCGGGCCTGCAGTGCTGCGAACACGCTAGGACGAAAAAGCGTGCAAGTGCGATCCTCTTCGAGGGCTCCGCTAACGACAATTGGCATTTCTTAAACGGATTTTAGCATTACTATTAATAGATAGAGGCAGTGCGATTCGTTGAAACGTGAATCACGGTGAAAGCCCGTACATAACGTTTCCAGCCACAAGGCTGAACTCTCGGTC